>DAINRW010000259.1:0-2156 GCA_036741615.1 Nitrososphaera sp. | reverse complement strand
GAGCTGTTTGAAGTAAGGTAAGCGATATCACCTCGGCGAAATTCTGTTTTATGTTTTTCGGATCCTATCTTAAGCCTGGTTTCAATATATGCGAATTTGTCTGCATACCTGTGCACTCGATCTTCCAGAGGAAGGCTTTTTAGCAACGCTCCAATAGTCAGAGGGGCAAGATGACGCACAAGCTCAGCTAGCGCAGTGCCTTTATCTTGTATTTCGACTGCAATTTTAAATCTAGATACCGACCCAGCACTTCCGGGGTGCATCCGTGCGGCCAATGATGCCCGATGTAATGAAAATGTTTCGATATTATTATTGAAATAAAGTTGTTGCTTTAATGTAACGTCAGGTCAGAGCGAAACTGCAAAGGGAATAATAAGCTCTCCAAGTAACGTAAAAAACAACCTGAATAAATTGCAGATAAGCCCAAACTCAGTGTCAAACCCGCAGCGAAAATATAAATATAAGATACCTCCTCTGTTAGTTAGATAATATAGCTCCAGTGTTAATTTTGGACGATTACGGCAAAACATTTAATTAGATATCCATTATCCTTTGGATTATTCTTGGTAGTCAAACATCCCTCCAAAAGACATGCTGCACCTAAAAAGCCTGCGACCGCAAAAACGACCAAGAAGGGTGGAACTTCACAGGCAAAAGTTAGCGTAGTTGAAAAGCAGGAAGAAGAGCAGGACGACATGACCAAGAAATCGTCACGCAGGGCAGACGAGGTGGTTACCTATGCAGAATATGAATATGAGCTGAAAGAAATTGATGCTCAGGGCAATAAGGTGCTGATTGGTCCTGCTTGGCTTACGAGGTTTGAGAAAGCAAGGATAACAGGTGCAAGGTCGCTCCAGCTATCACTTGGTGCACCTCCGCTAGTCAAGGTACCTGAACACGCCACTAGCTCAATTGCTGTTGCAGTCGAGGAAATAGAGCGCAAAGCGCTTCCAATCTCAATAAGACGCATACTTCCAAGCGGCACATATCAGGACATTTCGATAGAGTGGTTAAAGTAGGCGGGTTAGAATCTAGATTTCTTTTAGCCTGCTTTCATCAAAGATATCAGAACCATACCAGCGATAGCGAAAGTAGTCAAGAACCCACTCGTGGAAGATTGGGTCGGGGCTAAAGAACATCATGTTCATGTCAGTTTCCCCCTTTTGAGTTGGGAAAAGTACTGATGCATGTTTTTCATTTAGTATGACGGCGACCTGCACGCTTTCCACCATTCTTCTCTCTATTGCCCCTTTGCTCAAGAGTTCATGGTGACTAAGCTTTTTCAGCAGTTCCTTTCTGCCTTTTGGAATGATGACATTCTTTGGAAATACATAGCTATATTTTACAGATTTTTCCTTTACTCTAGTCACCGCGGGCTCAATTAGGTCTATCGGCACCTGCGGTACAATTTCGTAGATGTATTGGTCAGCCTGCCGATAAATGTCCTTCCAACGCTCAAGTATTGCGACAATGCCCTTAACGAACTCACATTTATCAAGCGCTCCCAGCCTCATAATGAATTTAATTGGGAGCTCGCCTAAAACATGCTCGGAAAAATATTCTTTGTATTTTGAAAGATAATTGAACGTTGGGATCTGCTTGATTATAGTGTTCCCAAAAGTGGTAAGAGAAAATATACCCTCAGGGTCTTTCTCAATCAGGCCAGCATCCTGCAGGCGGCTGACATTGCGATGAACCTCCTGCATGGTAATATCGAGATCCTTGGCGAGTTGTGATATCTTGGCGCTTTTATTATTGAGATGAAATACTATTGCTAATCTCTGCTCACTTGCAAGCTCGAAGAAGGTCTTCTCGGTATTGGCAAACGTAGTTAGGATATCGTCATGGTCGTCAGGCATGGTATTGCATGAAACGAATCCATGTTTTAAACATTTTACATGTATACGCTAGTAACCATGAGTATGCCCCTCTTCTGACTGCGGACGGTTTGTCCTGCGCATGGTTATTATTCCCAGCACAATGAAACCTACGCCAATTGCCAAGATGAGGTAATCAGCCAAAAGTATCCTAGCCCATACAGCGTTCATAGTTGCTGCCCAAATAAACAAAAGCGCCAAAAACACTAGCGCAATACCTGTAATGGTTTCGCCGTTGATCCATTGTTTTCCTCCGCCTCCCGTCATATATCTAATATA
>DAINRW010000258.1:0-2157 GCA_036741615.1 Nitrososphaera sp. | reverse complement strand
AGAGGTATGGAATGGAATCTTGCCACTTGCAAGATCCCTAGTCAGTTTTTAGATCTCCCTTTAATTTGGCAAATTCTCTTGCACTGTTAAGCTGGATGTCATCGCTTCCTGTCACCATCTTTGAAAGTGTTGGTTTGGCATCCTTGCCAAGCCGCACAGCCTCCTTGCCTTTTCTAAGAAAGGAAATTGTTACCCCATTGTCGGATAACTTGCGGGCAAACTCTGATGCCGTTTTTAGCTTGTCAAACAATCCAGTCTCATCCTCGGGTATTCTAAATACAGTGGGCTCAAGCAGATCAACTGCCAGTGTGCCATTATTGATCGCTATTTTTACCGCAGGTTCATCTTCAAAGCTAATCGCAAGCGCACCTTCTTTTGCATTTTTAAGCGCTTTGCTCAACCAGTCGGTCAGCTGATCGTTTTTGTCTATATGCAGGTGATCATCGCCCAGCATGGCAGCTTTCAGTCCTTCTATGTTACAGTTGATACTGATGCTCTCGGGTGTGCCTCATCAGAAGTCTTATGAGCTTCCCAAGCGATCGTAACTTTGCCGTTAATAGTCCATTGCGCAGCTCCCATATCGCGCCCGCCAGGTCCCTGCGCTTTAGGAATGTCTATGACAAGGTTGTCGAAATCATAAGTTGCAGAAGCTCCCTTGCCTGTCATCCTATCAACAAGCTGTCCGATTATCTCTGCCCACTGCGAACCGCCCTGCTGTGTCTTACCCTGCTCATTTGTATTTTCACTCATACGCTGGCTTAGGCAACTTTGAATATAGCAGATTATATAAATTTGCGATGAATCTAATTCTGTAACGTTACTCTCTAAAAGATCTTTAAGATATTTTCTAGTTTCACTATACATTCTACCATGTGAATTATATTTCGCACATCTACCTGTATTATCAGGACACACAAAAAATGCCATACAGTAGCAGAATTGTGGTGAAGTCGTCAAGTAAATTTATTCAACATATAATCACTGGCACCAACTTTCTGCAGCCAAGATGATATACAAACGTATACAACCTTTCCAAGTAATATCTAAGATACTGATTAAAATGACAATTAAATATAATAAGGTAAACACAAGTTAAGAATTGCAGAAAAGTCAATCACATGAATACCATTAACACTTATTCACTGCCTGTCCCAAAAGAAAAGCTGCAAAGAATTGATAGAACATCATCTCCAGCCCATGTTGGGAAATTAAGAAATGCAATTGACTTTATAGTTGCGGAAAATACCCCTGTGTATGCTGCGGCAGACGGCGTTGTTACATTCCTCAAAGATGATTCAAGCATTGGCGGCCCAAGTATAGAGTACTGGCATAACAGCAACTACATAGTCATCCAACATCCAAATGATGAATATTCTAGGTATGACCATCTTGCGCACAGAAGCGCAGTCGTCGGAATCGGACAGCATATCAAGAGAGGACAGGTTATTGCACGTGTCGGTATGACAGGATTTACGTATTTACCTCATCTTCACTTTCAAGTTTTTATTTTCACAGGCAGCAACATCTGGACAGACTTTGATACTCTCGCCATAACTGAATTTTTGTCATAAATGTCAGCAACAACCTTTAGTAGAATCAATTTTGAAAACATGTATAGTGACTGGGCGAAAATGGCCTGCGGAAGGAGTGTATTTGCACTCTACAGGCGCCTAAGCAGAAGAAAAAAGAGAGAGAAATATGTCGCAAAAAAATAAAATTTCCGACCCTTATGATGACAGAGATTCAAAGCAAACAGCATTAACACTTTCAATTTTTTCTTCTTATCTTCCTCCTCTTTCTTCCCTCTAAGTTAGTTACAAATTATCGGCAGCCGCATCTATCTGCTATTTCAGGAAAATACCACTTGCATTTGGTGATTTGTGTGTGTTACAGAATTTGATTCCTCCACCTAACTCCTGCCCCTCTTGAAATACCACGCTGCAGCACCTATGGCTACCGCAACAACAGCACCGATTCCAGCAAGCATTGCCACTCCTGGTGTGCTAGCGGGTTCAGCTGCTACACCAGCAGTAGTATCTGCAGTGGTAGTCTGGTTTTCCTGTTGGACATTGAGGTCACTTATTGGTGCCTGAGGTGTAGGATTGGCGTCTTGATTTGGTATTCCTTCTGTTTGCCTCCCTGCTTCCTCAAAACCAC
>DAINRW010000257.1:0-2165 GCA_036741615.1 Nitrososphaera sp. | reverse complement strand
GTAGAAGAAGACAAAGATAAAGGAAAAGAGGGAACAATACAATGACTACTTCAGCAGCCGCCTATCCAGATCCTGATATTATCTGCTTTAATTGCACAAACGCCTTAATACCAAACGCAAACGCAATCAGACCCGTACCAATACCAATAAACATGCTTGACAGACTATCTACATTTAGAATGTAGGTGACAACTGGGCTTATTATTGTGACTCCGAGAGTTGCCAGTAACCACTTAAGATCGCGCTCTAATCTATCTAACACTACCACCGTAATTTCTTTGATGCCCACGGTTTCATCTACTATCTTAGTTAAAGCGAATCCTTCTTTATGGCAGTAGGGACATGGCTGCTCATCGCGCCGTATCATTTTTCCACAATTCCCGCACCGTTCTTTTTCTTCTTCTGCTCCTCTTCTGCGCATTATTATTACTCCTTCAATGACAACTATATGGCGCGACCAATAAAAGAATGTGAAAGGAAAGTATCGCCTGCATCTGTCACTATACATGACATAGTAACGACTACGCATCGAGGGTTTTGGTAATTCATAGCCATCGCAAGACAACCAAGCCTAACTTGACTGTACACGCTCTAATTGTCCTCAAGATAGGCTACAATATACTCTTTACAAACTAACAGGAACCCATTATGTCTCAACTTTACCAGATAAGGCATACTTTAAGAACCTCTCAGAAACTAATGCAACTGCCCATTTAGAGTATATATGGAAAAATTTACGCCGATTGGATTACAAATGCCTCATGAATTGTACCATTTTTCTATCATAATCTATTTATCTGTGAAATTGGAAATTTATCTTAATGGGCAGATTGTTTGGAAGGGATAACAAAAGAAAAGACAGTATCCCTTCTGAAGACAGACTGGAATCTGATTACGACGAGAGTGATTTTCAAAAGCGAGACCTCTACAATAAAGGTATCAATAATATGTCTAATGAGAGGTTTCTTGATGCAATAAGGAGCTTTGACCTTGCATTAAGGATTGATCCGCAGTACGTTGATGCATGGATTAAAAGAGGATATGCCCATTTTCACTTAGGCGAATATACGGTTTCTATCGCTTCATATGATAAGGCACTTGAGGTGGACGTCAACAATGCCGAGGCTTGGAACCTCAAGGGACTTGCTTACTATAAGATGAAAAACTACGAAAGAGCCATTGAATGCTGCGAAAAGGCAGTAGACATTAACCCCAACGAGGGTATGTCGTGGTATAACAAAGCTTGCTATCTTACATTAAGTGGCAGAATCGACGATGGCCTTGACGCGCTAAAGAGGTCCATAGAGATTGACATCCAAAATGCCAGGAAGGCTGTGCGTGACAGAGACTTTGAAAATGCACGCGCAGAAGAGGGCTTCAGGAGGATCATCGAAGTAGTCGTGCTCGAGTCGATAAGACAAGGTTATGACTATGTGGGCAAGATAGTATGGGTCACTGGCATGGACAGGCCGGAAATTGAGGATGCACTTATGCGCCTTGCCATGAAAGGTCTTGTCATCAAGCACGAAAGAAGATCCTTTACGGGCAAGGAGGAATATTACGAACTTCCAAGCGAGATTGCAAGCAAGGTAGGAGTGACAAAGAAAAGTGGTCTTTTCGGCAGCAAGCAAGTTTCAGCTTCACTTCAACAGCTAAAGGATATAAAAGAAGTTCTAAGCAGGGCCAAGGATTCAATTGAGAGAGGCGATTTACCTAGCACGCTGGAACACTTTGATGAACTTGTTAGCCCCATGAAGCATGGAAACGCCATGATGGAGCAGTTCTTTGATGAACACAGGGATCTTAGGCTTTACAAGATAAGACTTCAGGATAGAGGGCAAGAATACCTTAACGCCCACAAGTCAGACCTTGTTGACCTGATAACAAGGATAGACCATACACTAGGAACCGGCGTGACCAACAAGCCGCCTGCAAAAGATTAACTTCGTTGCATGTTGCTATGTAAATTGTGGCAGCATATAGTTTTTCAGCTAAGGACAGAATAGTTATCTCTGTTTTCTATTTGTAAATTATAAGCTGAATCCCCCATAGTCTATGGGTAGCCTATCACCGTGACATAGGAGCTCCTAATCTATTAATAACCATCATAGACGGATGATATCTCATATGGCAAAGATATTTGCCGATGTGAGCGAGAAAGAAAT
>DAINRW010000256.1:0-2193 GCA_036741615.1 Nitrososphaera sp. | reverse complement strand
CGCGCACTAAACTTAAAAATGATGTGATTCTGGGCTCTTAACTTAAAAGCTCATCCCCAGTAAAATCCTGCTTGGATTAGGACTTTACTTGAGTATAGACGTAAGCAAGTCTTAAGGCGGCAAGAATAGCAGTAGCAGTATCATCAGAAAACAGCAGCAGCAACAGTTTCGGAACCTTAGCTTAGGCATTAATTTTATTTTAGCACAAGCAAGCTTACTCGAGTTCCGCAATCGCAGCGCATGAAAAGAAAAAAAGAAAGGAAAAGAGGATGTTAGATGGCTTATTTCCTAAAGATACTTTTCGAGGAATCCAATTGTCTTTTGCCAAGCATCAGCTGTCTCTTTTGGAGCATAATTGTCGCCTGAAGGATTTGCAAATGCATGCCCTACCCCTTCGTATAGATAGATATCATTTGTAATACCTGTTGCGTTTAATGCCGCTGCAAATTGCTTTACCGATTCAACTGGAATCGCTTGATCTTGGTCTCCGAAAATACCAAGTACTGGCCAACTAATACTAGAAAGTGAAGATGTGTCTGTTATAGGACGTCCATAATAAACGATAGTAGCAGCTAGAGGATCCTCGGAACTATTTACTGCAAGCTGCAGAGACCAATCCCCACCAAAACACCATCCGAGAGAGGCTATTCTATTGCCATCTACTATTTGAAGTGATTTGACATAATTTACTGCCGACTGCAAGTTGTCAATTGCAGAACCGGGGTTATTTCTAACAGAAGATACGAGTTCCCTTGAGCGATCAGAAGTTGTTGCAACCTCACCTTGGTATAAATCAACTGCAAGTACAACATATCCTTCCCTGGCTAAAATGTCAGCTTGATTTTTGATATCTTCATTTAGCCCCCACCATTCATGAATCATGATTACCGCAGGTAGCTGTTGTTGTGTATTGTTCGCTAGCTCGGGGTAGACTAGGTACCCAGTAGAGTTATTATTTTCGTAATAGTTGACCGAGCTGCTATGCAGCGCATTTTGCGATTCTTGACTATTTGAATTGTTGTAAATGTTGAAGCTGTAAGCTACAGTATTATTGTTGCCTAGGGTATTGGCATTATTGGTATTTCCATCCTGCGTCGGCGTTTGTGTTTGTCCAAAAGCAGACCCGAAGCTAAAAGTTGGCAAAAAAGACGATGATGATGTCATTCCCAACCCAAAAAGAGCAATCAACAATACAGCCAAAGGTGCAGAAATACGCTTCATAGACCTATTGTGTTAAAATATATTTTAACACTTTTTACTTCATGTTAGAGAACTATATTGCGGGGCGAGGTGTCTAAAGTACTGCATAACCAGATACAACAATAAGGATAAACGAATATGCCGACAATCCTATATTAAATCAAAAAGGGCTTGTCTCTGCTCTTTATCATGTTATCATACATGCACCTAGTTTATCGACAATCATGTCCCATAATGCTATTTAGCATTATACCCTCTCAAGATAATAATGGACGATAGAGCCTGGATGGAGGAAGCAGCTCTGAACTAAAGCTAGTGCATTCTTACTTGGCTAACAACGGCCTTGACGACACACACAAAATTGGTCTTATTTCATTAGAAGGCTTGAAGAACACTGCAAAGATAAGCAGCGGTCAACTGACCTTGGCCAATAACATTGAGTACACTATAAGTGAACTCTTCATGTGTTTGCGGGACTTGCCTATGTTGAAGCTTGACCCTGAGGAGGTCCAAGTTGGCCTGCACCAGGTGGTGGTGGTGGGGACGATGCACCTCCTACTCCTCCTTGTCTTGGAAGACCTCCGCCGCCACCGCCTCCCATTGGACCTGGCATTAACATTGGTAATGCAAATAATCCAATTAATATCAAAGCAATAACTATTCCACCCAAAATAGGCATATGTCTTTTGCCACTGGCTCTTGTTATTGATTTTTCTACTTCTTGCTGCCCCTTCTTCTTCTTTCGGTGTTCGTAGATTATTATCGCAATTGCAAGACCTATGAATGCTGCCTGAAATACTTCAATTGTGATGGCTATTGGATTACCTGCGGGTCCACCTCTGCCCGTTATGGGATTTCCTGGTATACGGGTAATAATCCATAGTGCCATGAACACCATGGTCCCTGCGATTCCTATTGCATACCAGGGTTTGCCCCATCTTCTAATCATGGGTATTATCCAGAATACTTGAGCAATTCCTCCTACAATGAATA
>DAINRW010000255.1:0-2202 GCA_036741615.1 Nitrososphaera sp. | reverse complement strand
CAGAGCAAAGAAATAGAAAAAATAGAAGAATTCCTTGATCCTCGCTTCACTAAATTTGGCGAATCACCACCCTATGATAGACGAGATTTTGGAAGGGCCCTCATGCTTGAACAATTACACTTTGCCAGCCTCTCTGACTATGATTTTAAGATTGAAAACTTGAATACTGAAGTTATGGGCGAAGTTGCGGTTGCTACTTTCCTGCTTGAAGTTACCGGCATGATAGTCGATGACTACAGCTTTCGAGGTACGTCAGTGAACAACAAGTCAAGGGTAACGATCGTCTTGAAAAAAGACAAAAACGATCAGTGGAAGATGGTTCATCAGCATTTATCTAAGCTTACTGGCTAGTCAAAAGGCATTGAGTGGTTAACTGTAGTCTTAATGACCTTTTGCCCTTCCTTCTCGGTAGAATGACCTTTGTCTTTTTCCTCTAAGAAAATGCCGTATGCTTCTTTGGCGTCGGCATTCTTATGGACTATTGCCTGCACTGCCTTTATCATTGCCACGGGCCAATCTGACTGCCAAATGTTCCTTCCCATGTCCACGCCAGCAGCACCATGCGTCATTGCATCATGAGCAAGCTTGAGCGCCTCTGGTTCTGGGAGTTTCTTTCCTCCTGCAATTATAAGTGGAACTGGGCATCCCTCAACTACCTGTTCAAAGTTGTCACAATAGTACGTCTTGACTACATGAGCACCAAGTTCTGAGGCAATTCTACATGCAAGTCCAAGGTAACGTGCATCCCGCGCCATTTCTTTGCCGACTGCAGTCACTGCAAGGACAGGTATCCCATACTTTTCGCCCTCATCTACTAACCTTGCTAAATTGGCAAGTGTCTGGTGCTCATATTTGCTGCCTACAAATATTGATAATGCAAGACATGACGCATTAAGCCTAATCGCTTCTTCAATTGATGTCGTAATTGTTTCTTTTGAAAGGTCTTCGCCGATGATGCTGGTTGCGCCAGAAACACGGAGCACTATTGGAATGTCATATTTGGGGTCAACTGATGTCCTCAGAATGCCCCTTGTGAGCATGAGTGAATCAGCGTACGGCAGAAGTGGGTTTATGGCTCTCCTTGGAACCTCAAGACGTTCCGTCGGCCCAAGAAAGTAACCGTGGTCAACTGCAAGCATGAGGCAACGGCTGTCTTTAGGACGAATTATCTTAGCTAGTCTGTTTTGCATTCCCCAGTCCATAGTTGATCAGCTCAGAAAGGTGATTTTATTATATATAGTTTCATTAGTCTGTGGTTATAATTACCTTCATTGCATTCTTTGCCTCATGAGCGCATTTTATTGCCTCTGCCGCCTTGCTAATGTGAAACCTATGTGTAATAAGTGAACCTGCATCTATACGGTCTTCCGCTATCAGCTTCAGTGCCTGGTTTGTTTCAATTTCAGATGCCGCATAGCTTGGAATGAGCGAGTGCTCGCTTGAGTAGAGCTTACTTATATCATAGGACATTTCCGACCCTTTAGGTGGGACACCAAAAAGCACTATCTTACCACCCTTTCGAGTAAGGTCAAATGACTGGAGGAGTGCTTGCATATTACCTGTGGCAGTGATGCAAATATCGGCACCCCTTCCGCCTGTTTCCGCCCTGATATTATTTGCAAAGTTCCGATTGGAAATAGAGTTGTATACATGTACATTATACTTCTTCACAAAGTCCAGACGAAAATCATTGATATCGACGACAAATATTTTGCCTGCCCCAAATGCCAGAGCCAAGAGCATATGCATTACTCCAGTTGGACCTGCACCAAGGATCACGACATCATCTCCCTTTTGGAAGTTACACTTCTTCCATGCCCTGATGCAGCACGCAAGAGGCTCAACAAGCGATGCTTCCTCAAACGATACATTGTCAGGTAGTTTTAATATGCCCCCTCTTGACACGTTCCACTCTGGCACTAAGAAATGCTCTGCCAGACCGCAGGGACTTATGTTGCTGGTCTGGTAGGCAGGACACATGGTATAGTCCCCATGAAGACAGTAATGACAAGAATAACATGCGACGTGATGATGGATAAAAACACGGTCCCCATTTGCAAAGCCTTTAACAGATTCGCCTATTGCTACAATCTCACCTGCAGGTTCATGACCGAGTCTGCCAGAGGACATACTATATTCACCATAGATCTTTTCTAGATCTGACCCGCACAGTCCGCAGGCACGCATTTTGACAAGAACATC
>DAINRW010000254.1:0-2222 GCA_036741615.1 Nitrososphaera sp. | reverse complement strand
AAACGTGACTATAAACCGCCTTTTTTGATTGGCAGCTCTTAAATTCCGATGCATTATAGTAACAGCGTTGCTTCAGCAATTCTTGCTTCAGGGTGGGACAGAAATAGCAGTAATAGCTGCTTCTGTGATAATTGGTCTACTCATCCTGTGGATAATAGTTTCAATACCTGTGTGGATAGCAGCCAAGATCCTGACAGCTGGAAGAGTAAAGTTTACCCGCGCTATGTTGGTAACAGCTCTCGGTCCCATTACATATGCAATCGTATTCTTCATCTCTACGGCTTTGCTCACGGCGATAGTTGGGGATCCTATCATCCCTCTTATCATAGGTTTCATTTTCGCGTTCGTAGCTTGGATAGGCATCTTCAAGATAGGATTTGATACCGGATGGCTAAGGGCGCTTGGAATAGCTATACTAGCTATCATAGTCTTTGTAGTAATTGGACTAATAATCAGTTTCTTAATACAGTTAGTAGTTCCTGAAGCACCACCTATAACACCAATAACGCCCATCCCGCTCCAGCAGGTTTAGACCTCCATTCTGTAATTGAATTCTCGTTCGGCCCATTCGACAAGGGCAAGCAAATCCTTGGCCACATAGTCTGAACTCTCTTGTGCAACAGGATGTAGCTCCTGAGTAGTGAGTACTCCAACGCGTAGCTCTCCCTTGATTTTAGCCTTCATCTGTTTTGCAGTGGACGATAGGAATCGAAGTGAACCTTCGCCGGACGAAAAAATACAAACAAGCATTAAACCATGTTTGCTACCCCATGTACGTAATAAATAACGCTGAAAATCAATATCAAAGAAAGGGTCAATTTGGTCGCCCACGTCGCCGATATATGATGAATCCCAACCGCGAGCCAAGAGCGCTACAGCAGCACTTTTAGCTATATGGATTCTGTCCTCCGTGCCTGCTACACATACAACTTGAGCGTGTGCCTTTTGTTCTGCTGGCCTGACGTTGAACTTGATCAGATCAATAAGTTCCATCATCAAATTAAGCATAAATACTCTTTCTGTCTTATTGAGTCTCCCTCTACTGTATAGCTCGCCTATCGTGTTGATCGCCGGCACTATAACATCTGCTAGCACTCTTACCTGGTCGACACTTGAGTTCATAACGCTTAGCAAAATTCTTCGAGCATGATCCTCGTCACCAGCCAGAATTGAGCTGATCAGCTTTTGTTGAACCTGAATGTAGTTGATTGGAAATTCGATATCCGCAACTCCGATTTGTGGAAACCATATGTTCACATTCCCTATCTTTTTCTTTTTGAGAAGACCCATTGCATACATGACATCAAGATACTTCGTAACTGTCATTCTATTAATGCCAATCTTGTCTGCAACCTCAACTCCTGATAGCCCTGTGCCTCCAGCGCTTTGCAAAACATCAATTATCTTGCGCTTTATCTCATCGAGTGTATAGCGCCGGTACATAACTTATCTGATCTTATGCAAAATAAAACCCTTTTTATCGATGCTTTTTCTTTGCCATTTTTCTCGAATTTGATATCAAATCAGTAAGGGCATTGAATGCTTTTCCAACTTGTTCCATCTTTACAAGCACTATCGTGTCAGTGTAACAACTGACTGTATCTTCGATGTTTATATGTCTCCTGGCAAGCTGGTTATAGAAAGCAATTGCGCATCCGGGAGTCTTGATAATCTCTTCTGGACTATGCACAATGATAGCTGCGAGGCTATTTTCGATTTCAAGAATATCGTCATAGGCAAACATCCCTTTGACATCTTGAAGTAAAAGGTCATCAAAGACAAGCGTGATTGACATTATACTTTCTGATATACTGATAAAATTGCCTGTACTTTGGATCATGGCTTTAGCAACTTTTTCGATTGTCTTCTTGCTCTTCTTGGCTGAGACCTTTGCTACATCAGTATTGACAGTTATAGTGCTAGCTGCTAATATTGATGCAATAGGTTTTTGCTGTACGTTGTAATCATGTTTTGACCGCTTTAATGCTGTGATGATGCTTTCTATACTGGTATCTCTCCCAAGCATATGGTCTATTTGCGGCTTAAGGATGCGCGCAAGAGCACTGATATTGCAGTAGTCACGCTGGAGGGAGTCTTGAAAAGAGAGATCGCTGCTGATCGTCTCTCTCACGGCTTCAGTTATCGATTTTTGATTAGTGGCCAGCATGGGTCAATATCACCTTAATTTAGGTCGTTCCTGACCAAAAAATATAAATGTAATG
>DAINRW010000253.1:0-2233 GCA_036741615.1 Nitrososphaera sp. | reverse complement strand
CAGTTTTAGAGCACGCTAATCCAATAAAAATAGTGACAGGCAAGCGAAACTGCGCGATGGTGAGGATGGAGAGCATAGCAGCCTCACATCTTGTGGCATCGCTCCAACTTGACAGGCAGTACCACGATTTTGTGAAGTTGTCCCCCTATATGATCGATGATACTGAGATTACTCGCCTACTGTTCCTTGACGCAGACTATGTTAGAAGACATGAGAGATACATCCGTGCTTACTGCTCCCAGACGGAGATAGTCTATGGTAGAGGAGTAGTTACACTCATTGGTGATGAGATGTGGCGTGTCCCCAAGATTGCCTCTACTGCCAGCAGTACAGTAAGTGAACATGACCTCAACATACTAAATCTTGACGCACAGGAGGAAACTTCAAGGATCCTAATTGTGGTCGAAGACAAGGGGACAAACGTTGCAGATGCAGTTAAAGCGATACATTCTACAAGGACAAAGATCCATAGGTTGAAATGACACAAGGGAAAATATGGCTTAATGGATCGCTTATTGATTGGGATAATGCTAAGATTCACGTGTTAACACATGGGCTGCATTATGCTACAGGCGTCTTTGAAGGTGTCCGTTGCTACAAAACGGTGGATGGCAGCGCAATATTCCGATTAAGCGATCATATACAGCGACTGATAGATAGTGCAAGGATTTACTTTATGGACCTGGGATATACAAAGCAGCAACTGGAACGAGCAATAATTGAAACTGTCAAGGAAAATGCCATGGAAGAGTGTTACATCCGGCCAATTGCGTACTATGGGTATGGCAAGATGGGCGTCAATCCTCTCCCAAACAAAGTGTCTGTAGCCATAGCTACCTGGAAGTGGGACGAATACCTGAAAAGGGCAGATGGAACGGACAAGGGCATGCGGGTGATGGTGTCGTCATGGATAAGGATCGATAATAGAGCAATGCCGATGCGTGCCAAGGCAACCGCTAACTATGCCAATTCTGCACTTGCAAGAGTAGAAGCTATCAAGTCGGGCTTTGATGAAGCCATTATGTTAAATTCAGCCGGGGCAGTAGTTGAGGCAAGCGCCGAGAATATATTCATACAGAAAGACAATATTCTTGTCACTCCACCTATTTCCTCTGGTGCACTTGAAGGTATTACAAGAAGTAGTATCTTGACAATTGCCAAAGAAAATGGCATTGAATATGAAGTACGCGATATATCACGGGACGAGCTTTACACTGCTACTGAAGTATTTCTGACAGGCACCGCTGCGGAGGTCAAGCCAGTAGTTGAGATTGATAATCGAACTATAGGGGATGGCCAGACAGGCAAGATGACAAAAGAACTGGCGTTGCTGTTCGATGAAGTAGTTCATGGCAGAGACAGAAAACTCAGTAAGTTGTGGCTCACACCTATCAACTGACCAAGGTCGCCTATTACTATAAAATGTATTGCAAGATGCACAGGTAATGCGCCAGCCAGATAAGATCCAGCAGTACGCATATTCAATTTCTTAATAAAAAACATGGCGACAAGCGGTGAAACAAAAATTCCGCCGTGTATCGCACCATTTAGCAGTAGCGGGTGGTAATAATAAGTGAGATACAATGCGCTAGCAGCTCCTCCTACTACGCCCACAATCAAAAATATCAGCATATTATGCCGCCTCGTTTTACAATTTCTTTTTCAATAATTTTTGAGATTGCCGCAAGCCTGCTTTTCACTTCTTTTTCATTGCCACCACGGGATATCAGCTGTATCTTTATCTGAGGAATCTTCTTCTTGTAATAGCCACGTGGATGCGTCTTGAGATAGACCATATTCTTGGGATGAGATTTTACTATTTTTATTAACACGGGAGCAATCATGGCCTCACTAAGTCCTCTTGTATTGTAGTTGAGTTCCTCTGCAACAAACTTGCCTACGCTCTTTTTTATCTGTGGAAGGATATACTCTTCACATATTGCTTGCATCTCAGACGGTACGCCTGGCAGACAAAAGATCGATACACCCTCTGCCTGCATCATGATTGCAGGTGCACTCCCTACAGGATTTTGTATTGGGGTTGAACCCTCTGGTATCGTGGCCATCTTTAGTCGGAACTCAGTCAGTTCATAGGGAAGATTGCGGATTTCATAGCTTTTCTTGAGCATTTCTACGGCTCTGCGATCTAGCACAACTCGCTTGCCTAATGCTGCCGCTAAGGCTTCAAAAGTCATATCGTCATAGGTCGCACCAAGCCCCCCTGTTGTTATCA
>DAINRW010000252.1:0-2241 GCA_036741615.1 Nitrososphaera sp. | reverse complement strand
GAGTGAAAATCGGACCCTGAGAGGAATCCTATCTAGGGGAGGCCGGGAATTGCTGTAACGGGACAACTATTTTAGGCAATATGCGTACTCAGTTGTATTATCGGCAAACAGATTTGAAAACGGCAAAGTATCTTGTGGATCGGCTTGATTACAAATCTGGTTTTGCTCATTCAACAACAGATCATGAGGGAACAATCAGTAAAGGAGAATCAGAACAGCGGATACCGCTCTTGACGGTGCAATATATTATGGATTTAATGCCGGATGAAGAGGTGATTGGCTTTTATCAAGATACAAAAGGTATGCCGCCCTTCAAAGTCTGCCGGATGGACTGGCAGCGCTTCCCGGTTCTTAGACAAAGACAGCGCATACCACCCCCTCAACTTTATGCTCTGCCGGAGTTCGAAAATATATCTTCTTCTAATGGACACCCGCGAAAAGATGTAGTCGCAGCTGTATATTCTGGACGCATACATGGTTTTTAAGGCGAATCCAGGCCGGACGCGGCTTTGAGGCTCTTCATAATGTCTTTTATGTGCCTGCCCTTCTTCCTTTTCTATTTCTTAGTATGGCTCACGAATTTATCAGGTCAAGGATTTCCTACGGGGCGTTACCTTGCCGTATTCCTCCTTGACATGATAAATCTCGCTCGCTTGGTAGAGAGGTAGAAAAGGAAGAAGTTATGAAGCATTTAATACAAGAATTCCTTAGCGGTATATTAAGCCAGCTTTTCGGAATGCAAAAGCCGAGAAGCGGGAAGCTCAGATTAACTCATAATGCTCTTACCAGAATGCATGAGCATCAATTAGATGAGGCAACTATAGAGGATGCCTTCCGGCATGGTGAACAGGTCAAAGAAAAAACGAGTGGGACCTTTATACAATGTATAAATTATGCGGCAATTGGAAAACCATATTGATCGATTTTTCCCCAGAATTGATCCCAGCGTGTTTGAGTCAAAACCAACGCCCGCAGGCTCAACACAATACTGGCACCTTTCTCTTTCCATCTCATTCCTGAGCAACACAACCGTTGTTTGACTAAGGTCTTGCAGGCCGCCTCAGTCACCCCTGAACCGATGGGGAAATGGTTGGTACGGTAGTTCGCATAGTCCATTTGATGCTGGTGATTGGAAAAATAGGTGATCGCGCGCTGCAGTTTCTCGTGCTGGGACTCACTCAGCGGGCGCTGAGCTAATTCTTGCATCTCTTCTAATAGAAAGGTGGCGGCGCCTTGGGTATGTTTGAGCTCATGACAGCGTGTCTCAAGCCACTCCGTGCGCTTGGGCAAACTGCGGGGACAGGCGAGGTGGGCCACCTCGGCCAGATAGCCCGTGGCATGATAGAAATCGAGGATCTGAACCGGCGTAGGCGGTTCCAGGAAATCCCAATTGCTTTGGGCACCATCGGCGATCCCGACATAAATCGCTTCGGGATAGAGGTGCTTGACAGGGGCGATCTCCCGTTCCATCCGTTCCCTAAAGGCCGCCTGTCCATACTCGGGGGTGGCCCCCACATAAATCGTGTGGAGTCGCTCACCGTGCCGATCATAGAGTGAGATCGTCCCCACCATCGCCTGTCGGTAGCCCTCCTCACACAGCAACATACACGTCCCATCCAGGCTAATGGCGACCGTATGAATCGGTACTGTCAAGGGCGGGGTCGCATAATGCCAGCTCTCTTCCTTGGCCTGTACGATACTCCCTACCGCTTCCGCCAGATTCTGTAAATAGGAACGTGCCACCTGCCGTCCGTGATTCTCAGCCAGGTCGCTTTCCACCTGGGTCGAACCGCTCCGCGCAAATTTATTCGCCACCACCTTGGCAAATCGCGGGGTAGAGGTCACCACGATCCGCGCATCTCGCTCTAGCGGACAGAAGGTCTTGCCCCCCGCGCTCGTTTGGTAGACATGACGCAGCACTTCCACTTCGCCATAGGGGGTTTGATAATATTTCGGTTCTTCACCCTTGGAGGTCCATTTCGTACCCCCGATCAGGATCGCTGAACCATCCGTGTCAAACCGTTTCAAGGCTTCTCCAGTGGCTATACATCCCGCTTCATTCAGGGCGCTCAAGATCGTCTCTTCGCTCTCCAACATCGAGCGACTGAGCTTGATATTCAGCTCAATCCTGACCGTGTCTCCTTCAACTGCGATTAACTTCACTGACATGGCAAACTCCTTACAGGTGATCGTTTGCCAATTATTTTATCATAAATGTGACATTACTTAAAGGTCCCACTC
>DAINRW010000251.1:0-2248 GCA_036741615.1 Nitrososphaera sp. | reverse complement strand
GCAGATCATTGCCGCTGTTAAAGAACCGTAGGACAGATATTTACACTCTGTCTCCAAAGTAAAAAAGAAGGAGAAGCGAGTAGTTTATATCAAAATATCAATGACCACCCACCTTATCAGTAAAATGAAGCGACCGAAAATCATTATGTTATGCGGCACTTTGCTTTTTTGAAGGGCAATGAATGTTTATACAAATTCTCCACTGTTTTGTGCCTCTCGCAAAAAAAACTCCCACTAACGGCCAACTGCACTCTAGACACGCTTTGCCCGTAGTTCTAATTGCGCCCTTTTGTGGCAGTGGTGCAGTTGCTTTACAGCCTCCCCGATAATTCGAGCATCCTACAAAGCGCTTTTGTGTGGTGCGCGAACGAATTATACAAAGCTGCCCCTTCTTACACCGTGGGCATAGGCCCAGCATTGCCGCCTGTGCGACCTCCGCCGATACCGCACTGTTTATTTGCGCTCCTATATCCGCCTCCTTTTCTAGAAATGAGAACAGCGACTCTAACAATCTATCTGCTGCCTGCTCAATTACAGAAACACTATCCGCTGATCCCTGTTCCACGTTTGCAAGCTCCTCTTCCATCAATCTTGTCATATTTGTGGAAATTATGCCAGGTGCAAACTCTCTCATAGAATCCATGACTGCAAAACCTAAATCCGTTACCTCTACCCCTCCTTTGCCTGCTGCCAAGTAATTCCTCTTAAATAGCGTTGATATTATATCAGCTCTTGTAGCCTTGGTTCCTATTTTTTCCTGTTCCATCTTGGCAAGCATACTTGCTTGATTGTAGCGGTAGGGTGGCTGAGTGAATTTCTCTTCCGCTTCTACGCCTACATTTTTCAGCACGTCACCCTTGTGGAGCTCTGGAAGCATACGCTGATTAAACCTCGCATAAGGCTTGTAGAGTGTTATCCAGCCTTCGTAAGTAAGTGTCATGCCCTCAGCCTCAAAGATATTTCCACTCACATCGACTGTGATATTTATGCGTCGGCTGACTGCTGGATCGCTAAATGCCGCAAGGAATCTCCTCACTATAAGATCGTACACCTTTAATTCAAGACCACTCAGTTTCTGCCGTGGTGCAACACCTGTTGGATAGATCGCGGGGTGGGCTGGGTCTGTCATCCGACCCTCATTTGGTACAAGTTTCTTCTTTGTGAGAAGCATCGAAACCAATAGGTTGTATCTGTCGATCTTTGAAAGACCCGAAATTATTTTATGATATCCTATGGACGGTGGGAGTTTTTGGCTTGAAGTGCGCGGGTAGGATATGAGTGCCTGCAAATACAATTTTTCCGCTATTGCAAGTGTATGGCTTGGGCCAAGCTTGAATACACTGTATGCTTCTCGTTGGAGGTCGCCAATGTTGAATGGCACAGGCGATTGTATCACCGACTTGTTGTCGCTAATGTTGGTTACAGTTCCGTTTCTACCTACACAGGCATCTATGATTGCCTTAGCTTCTGCAGGCTTCTCCACTTTTGGTTTTTCATAGTGTGCAGAAAATATCTGTCCGTCTTTGTCAAACTGTGCAGTTATTATCCAATAGGGGTCTGGTATGTGCAACCTGATCTCGATCTCTTTGTTGGCTGCAAAGGCAAGGGTTGGTCCTTGCACTCTACCAATTGAGAGATTGCGATATTTGCCAATGCTCTTAAATGACCTGACAAGTGCTCTTGATAAGTTCACTCCGTAAATGAAATCGAGTATGTGACGCGATCTACCTGCTTCTGCTAGCCCGAAGTTTGGCTTTATCAGATTGGCAAACGAATCTCTTATCTCTTCATCCGTTAGTGTCGAAAATTTAGCTCTTGATGCTTCAGCGTATTTACCACCACATGCATACTGTAGGATGCTGTGACCTATCACTTCTCCTTCTTGGTCATAGTCACATGCGTGCACAAATGATGACGCATCTTTAGCTAGCTCCGAAATAACCTTAATCGCCTTGAGCACTTGTGGGTTCTTGGCAACCGGCGCCCACTCCAAGTCAAATACAGGGTACACACTTCTGTTCTTAGTGACATCGATCAGACCATACAGATGTCCTAGTGCTGTGCATATTTTATAATGGCGCTGACCATTTTTTACTTCAAAGATGGAAATGCCACCCGACCTGGACTCAGTTGGCTCACCTAGCGCCTGAGCTATCCTCCTTGCAGCAGCAGGCTTTTCACAGACGACAAGGGTGTACAACAACTACGTGAGAACTTGGCAGGCCTGTGCATATTAATCCGATCCTTC
>DAINRW010000250.1:0-2276 GCA_036741615.1 Nitrososphaera sp. | reverse complement strand
GCAGCCTCCGGCAGGATTATGAGTACTAGGAATGTGCCTGCAAGTTGAAGAAACAGCAGCGAAAGAATTACCCTCAGCGCCTTGCCTGACACGAGGCCCACGCCTATAGCCATCTCCCAAATTCCGAGGAGGGGAACGAACAGTTCGGACGGAAGCCAGTAGACTATGTGTGAAGCGAGGTCAAATACGGGGCTGACGCCCATGACTTTAAGCAGCCCGAACCAGACAAACACTATTCCTAGGGAAAGGCGTATTATTAGGATGGCGTAAGAGCTCATGAACCCTATGACTTTCCGGTCAATCCGATCCAACGTCGCGATGAAAGAGTTGGCTACATTGGAGGCTTGAACACCGTCGTCTCCATTAGGATTGGATATCTCTTTTTTATCCATATTCATTCTCAACATTAAGTTCGTATTCTAGACATAATTATTATAGTAATAATTGAATATGATAACTTCTAATCAAATATCATCTAGGACATAGGTAAGTTTCTTGTTAAGAAGTTATGACGAGAACTGTAAGTAACTGAGTTGTAACGTGTGCGCCGAGCAATAGACGTTACAATAGATCCCATCCCATCATATTTTTGTACTAAATGAGATAGTCTAGAGACCTCTCTACATAATGAGCAGCTCCGAGGCACACATAGCAAGATCAATCTATAGCTGATATGGCCACGTATCAAACGACGTGATCCAAATTTCAATCCATGGCATTCTTTGAGTCTGTTTTTTGAAGGTATTTTTGCCGAGTCCCTCTGGAGATCCCTTTTCTAAATCAATCGCACTTCATTTAACCGCCGTTGTCATTTACGTCAAGGACAGGTCACAATAACAGTGAACCTAGATCATGATCCTAACTTACATCGATGTTATTATCCTCTTTCTATCTCGCTGGCTAAGTAAAGAAGGCATTGCTATCGAGAGCTAACATAAATTAGTCGAAGGACTTGCTGATGATGACGACAAATTGCATGACAGGCTTGCAGCCCTTGAAGACACCTATAGCAAAGCCCAGGATAAACGAAATGATACTAAGGGTTGCTCAAATTCTTGAAGCTCAACTCGGCAGCACATACAAAGCCCGTTTAATCCTAAAAGAAGTACAAATGTATTTCCTGAAAACATGCGCCATGACGTGGCCCTGCAACCAATTTAGCTGATTCTCGTACTCGCAGGGATGGGCGTTTGTTTCCTCCGCCACAGCGGTAATTTAAGCTCGTTCTCACGATACCACGTGAAAGGATCAGCTTTGAGTCCTGACACTATTTTAGGCAGCGTGTCTAGCAACGAGTGCTGGGGGTTCCAACCCAACATAGTGCGTGCGCGGGTGATGTCGAGTTCCATATTGTCCTGGGCGGCATCGATCATCCAAGGTGCAATTGACGTCGATCTTCCGTGTGCCAAAAGCTTCAAGAGCCGTATACCGATCTTGGCCGCCAGCGGGGGAATTGCTCGAGTGTTCCATTCCACACCGTGGATTAGTTGTCCAAAGGCGCGCTGGAGTTCATCATAGCTGAGGGACTTGGTTTCGCCGATGAGCAGTTTGACTTCTGGCGATAGTTCCTGTCGGCGCGCGATCGCAAGCAAGAATGCGTCCACCACATCATCGTTATGCACGTAGGGGTGCCTACTATTAGAAGGGTTCCCTGGAGAGAAATAGGCTACAGGGTCTCGCTCGTAGATGCGTTGTATCTGCAGCGCCAACGGTATCGAATGACACAGGTCATCATACACGCCTGCGATGCGCAGGATCACGACAGGGATGTTCCCACGTTCTGCAGAGATCACGTTCTCAGATTCGATCTTTGACTTTGGATATGCCCACTTGGATGGAATATCAAGCGGTGAATCTTCGTTAATCCGCACTCCATGCCTGGTGGAAGCGTGTACCAGGATGGTGCTAGAGAATATGAATTGTTCTACCGTGAAATCCTGAAGCAGCCGAAGTAAGCGCCTTGTACCTCCAACAGTAACTTTATCATAGAGAGGACTCGACGCACCTGAAAAATCATAATAAGCAGCAAGGTGAATTACAGAGGCTATGCGATCACCATGGAGGTCACGGATGGCTTGCAGCCCGCGGCGAGTACTTTCCTCATCAGTTAGATCCACGTACAAGCTTTCAACGCTTGTTAAAGGATGCGATGGTGCCTTCCTGTCAAAGCCGACGACGTTGAAGGATTGTTGCTCCTTAGCCAATCTCTTTGCTATAGCGTAACCAATCCTACCACTGGTGCCGGTGACCAAGATCGTTTCTTCTTTTGCTTCACT
>DAINRW010000249.1:0-2289 GCA_036741615.1 Nitrososphaera sp. | reverse complement strand
TAAGCGAAGATGAAGCCAAGGTTTACATCGCTATTGTGAAAACAGGCAAAATGGATCCAACTAAAATTTCAATTGCACTAGGCTGGAGCGATGAGCAGCGCGCGCTTGCTGTGGCAAAATCGCTGGTCAACAGGGGTATGGTCATTGAAATAACAAAGACTGAATTTGAGTCACTCCATCCTAGATTTGCAATAACCAATCGGTACAGAAGGCGCTGCGAGGAAGAAGGCATACCCTTCAAAAAGAACCTTAAGATTGACAATATTGGCATTGCACTTGAAAGGCCCTATGAGAATGCAAGAACTAAATAAGTGGGAACATGGAACAAGGGATATTAAATCATGAAGACTTCGGACCCAACCGGTGGCGATAAAGTGGTCTATTTTGGTGTAATAAATATCAACGAGAATGGCAGGACGATGGGTTCCGTAGATATATGGCGAAGTCTTTTGACAAAAGAAATGTTCTGTGAAGAAAAGCGTTTAGGGATTTTAGAAATCGTCGATTACCTTGGTATGCCCAAGATTGACAAAGACAAAAAGTGGGCTGTGGCGATTAACAGAAACCTCCAAGGTCACCTACGCTGGCGGCTTATCAAGATAATAAAGGAAGGTAAGATGACATTTACTGATGCAAATGACCGTGCAGTAGAAGTGAATGTCAAGGACTTTAAAATCGTTGACCCTGAGTGGTGGAGCTTTTTGGTAGAAGAAAATGTCAACCGTAATATGGAAGTGGCGGATGCACAGTAAATGATACGCGATAATGACATTCCAGTTACTGTGTTTGTAAAAAGCGCTAGCGGAAGCGAAATAGCTAGTAAGTTATCTGGATATTTTGTTGTCAATGGTCGGGAATTCCGGTTTACTGCAATAGCATTCGGTCGCATTGGAGGTCACAATGCAAGCATCAAGATATCAAAGACCACTTTAGACAAGATAGCGAAAATGGGCATTGACCCAGAGCAGCTACAAATAACGATTCAGCGCAAGTTGATTGAAGGTGACATTATTTTGCCGGAAGGGTTAAAACCCCCGTCAGACTAGGGCGCCCTCAAGCGTCTTGCTGCAGGCACATTTGTTTCTTGCTGCCGGAATTGTAGCCACCAACTCTGCAATCAATTTCTTTGTTTTTTCCACGTTCTTGGCAAGTGTCTCGATTATTTCGGCAGAGGTCACTGGGTGGTTTGCCCAAACATCATAGTCAGTGATGGTAGCTATAGATAAGTAACATATTTGGGCTTCTCTTGCAAGGTTGACCTCTGGTACAAGCGTCATACCGATAATATCTGCCTTCATTACATCACGGAAGAATCTTGATTCTGCCCTGGTAGAAAACCGGGGTCCTTCAATACAGATGTATGTCCCCTCGCTGTGCAGCGAATACTTTAGTTTGTTTATTTTATCAATCGCAATGTCACGTAGCTCTGGACAAAATGGATCAGCTAAAGAAACATGACAAACCTGCCCACCATCGTAGAAAGTATACTGGCGGTTCTTTGTAAAGTCAATAAATTGATCTGGAATTGAAATGTCTCCCGGCCTGAAAAACTCTTTAAGGCTTCCCACAGCGGAGGGAGCAATAATGCGTTTGACGCCCAACTGCTGTAAAGCCCATATATTTGCTCTATTGTTTATCTTGTGAGGGGGTATCCTGTGGCCCCGTCCATGGCGCGGCACAAATGCTGCTTTAACTCCTGAATATTCGCCTATTGTCACAAGATCGGAAGCCTCGCCGTAAGGCGTATGGACCTTGATCTCACGCTTTGCACTAAAAAGTTCTGGATCGTAGATACCAGTACCTCCAATTATGCCAATATCTGCGCTAATCCCCATGGAAAGTCACCAATGACTCAACATTATATCCCATCCTGCGCAACCTGTCAGCACCTTTCAAGTCTGAAAGTTCAATTATGAAAGCAAACCCAACTACGTTGCCTCCAAGCTCTTTTATCAGCTGTGCTGCAGCCTCTGCAGTTCCACCTGTTGCTATTAGATCGTCAGCGATTAGTATATTGTTGCCTTTGTCTATCGCATTTTGTTGAATCTCCATTATTGCTGTTCCATATTCAATATCGTAAGATTTCTTGAGAGTTCTACCTGGCAGCTTGCCTGCCTTGCGAATCATTAAAATTCCGCTGCCGAATCTGAGAGCAAGCGCTGTCGCTATGATAAAGCCTCTTGACTCAATTCCCGCCACCATGTCTACTTTTGATTTGTTATAAATTCGGTAAAACTCATCGGCAATATAGTTCAAGGCATCGTTCCTTTTGAAAACAGGATTTATATC
>DAINRW010000248.1:0-2292 GCA_036741615.1 Nitrososphaera sp. | reverse complement strand
TCTCCAGTACCAACTGACGATACCTCTACAGGGCTAAACGTTACAAGCACAGATGCACCTGTACTTCAGCAGGTATCTGAGAAAGGCATCTATCTAGTTGAGCTAAAATGGCCCTTAACCTATACTGACGCAGAGAATTCCCTACAGGTAGAATTAGTATTCAATAACGCCAGTGCTCCACCGCCTACTAGCGATACAATCCCTCAAAGAGAGGACAACTTTACTTTTTCAGGTCCTGAAGATACACGGACTGTTCCAGCAGTTCTTGGAGGTGAGCCTATGCATGTTGAAAGCTACGATATGGCAATTTTTACTCCCGATGGCAGAAAATTATGGGAGCAGCTTGACCAACCGGGGCAAGGAGGAAGGGGAACGCAGAGGATCGAGCTTGATAGCAATTACACAGGCCCAGTCACAGTGCGCATAAGCGATATCAGGCCAGGCGCTACTACGGGCGAAGCCGCAGGTGGAGCTGACATGACAGACGCAGTAACATTTACTGTTACAATAGTACCAGAATTCCCACTTGTACCAGTACTGCTTGCTACTGGAATCGTAGCTACTATTGTGGTTCAGAAATACAGACAACGCATAATATAAGGTTAATAATCTGAAATGGATAAAAAAAATTGCAAGTTCACAGGTCTTGTATATGAGTGATATTATTTCGTGGGATAAGGCCATTGGCAAAAAGGTGAAATCAAGTGACGACAAGGACCTTGGCAAGGTTGAAAGCATAACCCTAGATTATATCCAGACAAAGGAGGGTATGATATCAAAAACATACTACTTTATCCCAAAATACCATCTTAGCGGATATGATGGCGATAAGCTATGGGTTTCACTTACGAAAGATGAAGTAAAAGCAAAGTTTGAGAGAGAGAACCCCCCTGAGGCATCTGAATGGGAGACGCAAGAATATACAGAGCGCAGGAGGACTATAACACGACAACACCCAGATTTTACAACAAACATTCCAGCATACAAACCTTCTTCAGACATGGTTCAATTGTCCTGGGATAAGATCATTGGCAAAAAGGTGAAATCAAGTGACAAGAAAGATCTTGGAGAAGCAGAAAGTGTTGCAACCGAGTATATAGAAGTTAAAGAGGGAATGGTCAGCAAGAAGCACTACTACATTCCCAAGTACTACATTCAAGGCTTTGATGGTGACAGCTTGTACACCTCACTCACAAAGGAGGTCATCAAAGATCGCTTTGAGCGCGATAGTCCACCATCTTCTTCAGAAGTACAGACTCCAGAATACCAAGAGAGAGGAAGCCAGGTAGAATCTATCCCTCCGCAATTTGTTCACGGCGTGCCCCAGATGGCAAAAGGATCCTCGACGGAAGTATCAGCTGATTACTCTGGAAGAACAAACAACATACCATGGGATCAAATGATTCACAAGCATGCCAGGACGACTGACAAAGTAGAGATAGGATACGTTGAGAGAATAGGGGATGAGTTTATTGTGGTAAGAGAGGGTGTATCAAATGTCCATGTATATTATATTCCCAAGACGTATATCCGCGAATACGACGGAAATCAGATATGGATAGATGCACCGAGCAGCCTTGTCAGGTCCAAGTTTGAAAGGAAAACCGAGCCTCCAGTTGAGGAGCTTCGAGCTATGGCAACAGAAGCTCCACGTTATAGAAAGATCGAGTCGCAACCACAGCTCAAAGAAGAAACAGATGCAATCACGTTAGAAAACGACATCGACCAAAAACAAAGCAATATAGAAAAAAAGACAGAGGGCGCCTAACCTGTGTCTTATTATGCAACTTTTATTATTGACGCGTAATTCGCAAGCCACTCTCGGTGTTTCTTGTAATCAGGATCAGCTTCCTTTACTAGTTGCCAGAATTGGCGTGAGTGATCAAACTCTATTAGGTGCATAAGCTCATGGATCATAACGTAGTCAATGACATTGGAGGGGGCTGCTGCTAGAAGCAAGTTGAAATGCAGGTTCCCGTTTTTTGAGCAGCTGGCCCATCTCGACTTTTGATTCTTTATCGATACCTTGTTGTACTTGACATTAAACCTACTTGCAAGCGTTGGAAGTCGCTCTGCAATTATTCTGGCAGTCTGCTGCTTATACCATTCATGTATATACTGCTTATATCTTCGCCTATCAGTAACATGAAATGTTATTAGTTTAATGGTGTCACTGACCACCGTCGATGGTCGCCTATCCTTTACTACATGAAATCTATATCTGCTGCCAAGAAAATAGATAGTATATGGTTCAAACCCTCCGTTACGCTCTTTTAATTTGCTATAGTATTG
>DAINRW010000247.1:0-2299 GCA_036741615.1 Nitrososphaera sp. | reverse complement strand
ATGTCAGAAGCATCAGATAGTTTCAATGCAGGCCTCGGCGTCCTGCTATCAAGAGCGTTTCATTACTCATGCTTAACTGGCCCTTGGAGTCAACAAACGATCTTGCCTCATTTACAATATCACTTCTTATTTTATCTTGTTTCTCATCGGAAAGAAATGCAGCAGCGTTTGTAATTCTACCCTTGAAACTGCCACTAGTTTCGTAGGCAAAGTCAAAATAATCCTCAGCTGAATCAAAGCGGTATGTAACAGGTATTGCTTCAGTCTTTACATCCTCAAACCCTGCTTCAATGAGAAGCTTGCTCAACACGGACATGTCTGACAGTCTAAATGGGTTGACCGCCGTTGGAAGAGGAGGAACCTCCAGTCTGTCAAGAACTAATGATGGTATCTTCATAGATGGAACTTTCTCAGGTATTGACCAGACAGCTGCAACAAAGACACCTCCTCCTCCTCCTCCTCTATCAGGCAAGAGAGCATCAAGTATTCTGCTTATGAGGCGTTCCAAATGTGCAAAGAACATCAATCCCCATTTGCTCAGGATGGCATTAAACTTCGAGGATGGAAGCTCCATTATTTCAATGTCGCTTTCAATGAATTCTATGAGATTTTCCAACCCTTGCTCCTTTGCCCTTCTTCTTGCTGTCGCAAGCCTCCTCTGAGACAGGTCAACTGCCAAAACACGCCCTGTTGGCTGAACAATTCTTGCTGCATCAATTGCAGGATCTCCTATTCCAGTTGCAATGTCCAAGACATTATAGCCGGGTTTTATGCCTGCTAATTCCATCATTCTATCAGTAACATCTTGACTAGCCGCTTGAGTGACATGCAACCATTTTTCTAATCCCTCTGCAGAAACATCCCATAGTTTCTTCTGCTCACTTCGGAAATAAGCATCATTTTGAGATTCCATTGCTACTATTATTATTGCTACGGGTTCAAAAAGATAAAAGTATCATCCCTCATTAATTCTAGGAGGATATTTACTGTTGGATGAGGATAGCCCTGATGGGCATTGGAACAGGTAAATTGAGCGGGGTGAATGGACTTGGATGATTGGACTCTTCTAGTTCTCCTGTTGGGCGCTATCATCGCCCTGACAGCGTTTGTGACCATCATAGTACGCCGCAGATTCAGAGGAAATATCACGATTGCTGTGGCCTCTATGCTTGGCATTTTTGCAGGAGTCGGTGGCGCGTCTCATGGGCCGGGTGAAATACTCCAAGGCAATATGGCTCCAAGCGAAATTATCATAGAAGCTTGGCCGACCCTCACATTATTAGCTGGTGAGCCTGCTATGACGCTAATTCCAAGCTTCAGCATATCTGGAATATTGACAGTCATTATAGGGGTTGCTGTTACAGTCTGGGCTGCTACTACTACTCATATTCGGAGTAAAGGCGGAGCGTTGGTCCTCATATTGCTATCAGTGATGATGCTCTTTGTCGGTGGAGGTCTAATCCCGCCGGTGTTTGGAGTTATGGCTGGAATTATCGGTTTGAGAGTAAGGCAAAAGGATTTGAAAGCTTCACATCAGAAACTATAAAGCTTGCAGATTTGAACCCTTTATATGCAGTAACCAAACCCCTTGGGGCTCCATCTTTTATGCGAGGAGGATTCACAAATGATTTTATCGCTTCAGCTGAATAGAGAAGCTTTAGGATCTACAATAGGGCCCCATTACATGCAGGATTACAATCCCGACGGGCCCGCTCCCTTATCAGTTCTTTTTTTTAGAATGGTTATACGATAATGAGAATAGATACTAGCCTTAGACCCAGATAGATTGCTTACTGCCCCACTCCTTCCAAATATCTCCCACAAATCCATTTGCTTTGTACTAACGACCTGACATTTTAGTATGTACATCTCAGCTCAAGTTTTACCATCACTCTCCTGTTTCAGCATAGTCATCCTTCGATGATAAAGCCTTACTTTGAATTGATTTGTGTAACTTATCTTGCCTTTCAATAATATGTTCCATTTTCTTATTTAGTTCCAATATTGCATTCAAAGTCGAGTCATGTCGCATATCCGATTGTTCTAGTCTTTTTAGAATGCTATCATGACGCTCATTGAGTTCTTTTATATGATTAAGAGTAAGCTCTTGCTTTTCCGAGGTTTTATTTTGTCTGTTGTAAATCCACCAACTGATTATTCCACCGATGATTGCACCAATTGCAATTCCAAGATAAGTGCTTGAAGCATTTGTCATGTCTTGGCAATCTTTTGAAAGTTCCGGTATGCAACCCCATGTTGCTAGCAGAAAATTTTGCAACATATTATAACTATCATTTTG
>DAINRW010000246.1:0-2306 GCA_036741615.1 Nitrososphaera sp. | reverse complement strand
CAACACATGCTATCTTCTGGATGAGGCCAATGGAGTACACCGCAGGACAACCAGTTCCTCTGCACAAGAATGGTGTGTTCGACAAGGGCTGGGAAGAAGGTTAAGCCTGAAGCGACCGCAGTATATATCTCCCCTTTTTACATTTTTATTTTCTAATCACCCGAAGCCTCAAGTTGGTTTCTATCTATCTATCTCTCTATCAGGCATTATGAAAATGTCTCACTAATATAATGTGAAGTTATTGTATTATTATAGCACTGAAACGGGTTTCTAAAGTGACTTCTTCGGACAGGAACTAGTTGCATAGAAAGTAGAAGATAATAACTGGTATCACGGTCAAGGTTTAATCTATAGCTCTTTTCTTCTTATTTCTTTTTGAATTAATGTCTGCAAGTCTTAGGGGTTCAATACCAACTTCCTTAACTAACTCTATGGCTGTTTTCAAAGTTATCCGGTGGCCAACACTGATATAGTTTTTTTTGCTAATTGCATAGCCAAGAAGCTCTCCGTCAAGCTCTACAAACCTGTCAGGTCGCACCGCTCCACACAATAGACTTTTTGCAACACCGATCGTGGGCTTGTTAAGTGTTACTCCAACGAAGCAGGCTAGTCCACATTTTCTTGGATGCAATAGTCCGTGGCCATCGATAAGCAGTAGATCATAAGAATTCTTTAACAACCTGAGCGTGTAGAAAATAGGTTCAGCTTCCCTTAGCATCAATAGTCCGGGCACATAAGGATGCTTTACGACGGTTTGTACATCAATAGACTCAACAAGATACTGCATGTTTCTGTCCATAATAACTGCAGAGCAGTAAGCTGCGTTGTTGCTACCGCTGTAGGCAACATCTACTCCGCAAATACGGAGTATATCTCCAAAATCATCCGTGGCCGATAGTACCTTTTTTGCAGTATTTTCCTGAAGCAGGATAGCATCTCTATATGTCATAGCACAGAAATATCATCGACAAACAAGGCATTTAGGCTCGCAACTTTAGCAGCCTGTTTCATGAAATTGTCAGGAGATATAACCGCTATTTCCTCAAACCTGTGTGCAAATGACTTTAGGGATTCTATAAATGTTGGATAATCTTCGAGTCTATAACATGACCTTGTGGCGAGATTATGCGATGCTGGAAAGACATCTGATATTTCTGCAGGTATAATGCCAAGGAAGGGGCTGTAGCTACAGACCTGTGCGTCAGGGAATTTCTTTATTATATCTTTGTAAGTTCTAGTAGAATAAAATGGATGGATTTCATCTTCAGGACAAAGGATTAGTTTTCTTTTAGATGACTTGAAGGATGCCACCGTCTTCCGGAACCTTTTCGCCTCAGGCCTATGTTGATCTATGGGATCATAGAAGAAGATTGCCTTTTCTTTGAAGAGAGGGGTGCCATCCTCTAGCATTTCGATATCTTTGAAGATCTGGGCTGCTTCCATTAGTTTTGGATGTGCTCGTGCTTTTTGCATCACATATTCCCAAAGCCGGCCGTCCAGTATTGCTTGCTTGACAGCTTCCACCTCCGCTTTAAGAACATGGAGATTGTGTATTGCAATTTTAATGACCCGCGTGTCCCTTTCCATCCTTTGCAGTTCCAGTACTGTGTGCGATGAGCAAACAGGGCATTGGCATGATAGATAGGTCAGTTCATCAAGCCTAACTGTTCCGTTTTGGGTCATGTACCTATTGTCCTTCGCATACAGCATATATGATGCAGAATCAAAAGTATCGCAGCCAAGTGCAATTGCAAGTGGTATAGTGAGTGGATGACCAGCTCCAAATAGGTGAACAGGTTTTGCAGGAATAATTCTTTTTGCAGTTACTATCATGCGGGCAAGCAGAGCAAACTCGTATGCTTCCATTAATTCAACAGGACTGCCAAGAGCCATCATCTTAAAACCCATTATGTCAAGTTCCCTTGCAGAATGTTCAACAAGATCAAAGTGCTCCGCACCCTGAATAGGAGCAACCCATATAGCATCTGTATTGCCTATCACTCGCAGGCTCTCTAGTGCATTTTTTAGCGTAATTGTAACATATTGTTTTGCCTTTTCATGCTCAAGACCATAGCCTGTCGGCTTATCAAGAGGGATAGGTATGTCACTTTTGATGTCACTTTCAAATTGGGCCATCTCCACCGGCTCAACTTCAACAGAGCCATATTCAAGCACTTGGTAACCACCTGAATCAGTCATCACGGCCCCATCGTAATTAATGATGTCATGTATTCCTCTTCTTCTTGCTTCGTCGCCATAATGACGAAGAGTGATGTAAGCATTTGTGATCACAAGATCAAAACCCA
>DAINRW010000245.1:0-2313 GCA_036741615.1 Nitrososphaera sp. | reverse complement strand
CATGACAGGTGGTGAAGAGCATGTAGTTGGTCCTTATTCAAAACGGTGTACGTAAACAAAGAACAAGTTTGTTTTTTATTACTCTGTGCATGACTTGGAAGCAACGCACAGAAAAAGAGTAACAATCTCTTGAAATATACTAACTTGACAAAATTCAGCTTGGCGCTATGAAGTCAAACTACGTAATCAAATTAATAGTTCAGATTCGCTGCTTTTCTTAAGAACTCGCTTTAAATGATGATGGTAATTCAACTGATGGTCATCTGAACATATGAGTAACAGAATCATACTATTAGGAGCAATTATCTTTGTTCTATATACAATTGCTTTATCACAAATACCAGCAGTTGCTGCTTCAACAAATACAATCAGAGACGTTGACTTTAATTCGCCTCTTAACAATACCTACGACCTTGGAAATCCCTTCTTAGTAGAATTTGACAATACTACAAGCTTACTATCACCACGGAGCCCTAACTATGATTTTGAAGCTGTTTTCTCTGGCAATGGTATAATCAACGGCACAAGATACACAGATACCGGGGTATCCAGTTATGACATTCGTGGTAATGGTTCCTCTATCGTCTACCAGAATGGAACAATAGCCATGACCACAGAAGCAGGAGAAAAAGCTACGATGATTTTTGAATCTTTTGGCCAGAGAAATACTACAAGTGGTATAGTATTTGATCATGGAGTTATCTTCTTGACCACTAATTCTACTACCGGAGACCTGGCTTCTCTGAACAATACTGTTTATGTATACAAAGATAAAGTAGATGAAAGGAGAGGAAATCTTACGACAATAGCATGGGAATGGAAATGATTTTTGATGCAATAGCTTTTTCCTTTTCCTCTAATGCTCCTAGGCACAGGCTAGATTGGGCTCATCATATCAAACATTTTAGAAAACAGCTAGAGGCAATTAATGATAAACATCCTGCAAGCTTCTTGGCTTTCCATTTTTAAACACGTCTTTCGAACAGTATTTCAGGGAAAAAAAGCAGCCATCTGATCGAGGATTGGTTTCATAGCTAGTCCTTTTTCTGTAAGAAAATATTCTACTTTCAATGGCGTTTCGTCATAGACCTTTCTCGTAATCAGTCCATTCTTTTCCATTTCCTTTAGCCTTGCAGAGAGTGTAGCAATCAATCTGGAGTCACAGTAGCACGGTGGAATAACTGCGCAATACAATCACAGGTGTAATACAGAAATCCATTTCTGACTTGAAGCTCAATTAGTGGGTATGGAAGACGAGCATCATCATCATTTCCTCCGACGAGAGCGCAAAAACGGCTCCCAAGCCGAGGAAGATTCACCTCCCTACTCATCTAGTCAAGCTGAATTGCCAGAGCGTAAAAGTGAATTGCATAGTAGTAGTAGTAGTAGTCATGAGCATTATCCCTCTCACTCAGCACACTCCGAAATCACTACATCAATGGCTACCACTCCTATGGATCCTGCGTCAATAAATTACAATGTCAATGTTCAATTTGAACCCGCAACTCCTCAAGCAGGCAAACCAACGAGCATAAGTTTCGTAGTGACTGAGCAAAAGGTGGGGGAGCCAATCAAACAATTTGATATCATACACGACAAACTTATGCATTTGATAATAGTCAATAGAGAAGACCTTTCACATTTTGTGCACATCCATCCAAAGTTAGATAAAGAAAGAGGTATTTTCTATATCGCTCACACATTCGCCAAAGCAGGCAAATACAAGATGTGGATAGATGTCAAACCTAAAGAAGGAATACAGATTCTGACAGCCTTTGCTTTCAATGTTGAAGGTCAGCCTATTCATTTTCCGGCTATTATTGTACCCGAGCAAACCAATGTAAAAAATGTAGTCGCCGAGGGACATAACTACCAAATCACCTTGAATTGTCAGCCAGAGCAGCAACCTGTAGCTGGTAGAAATGTCAAAATGACTTTTGAGATCAGAGATGCAAATGGAAAGCCCATCAGTAATTTAGAGCCCTTAATGGCTGCTGGAGGTCATTGTGTTATTATCGACGCTGATAGTCGAGAGTTCCTTCATGTTCATCCTGCTGAAGAAATCGCTGAAGATGTTGCAAGCTGGCGAGGAGGACCATCAATTTCTTTTATAGCAAATTTTCCAAAACCTGGTCTATACAGAGCATGGGGACAATTCCAACATGAAGGAAGACTGATCACAGCAGATTTTACATTTGAAGTTCATAAGATGAACTAGATTAAACAACAATTTTGGTTAACAAGGCGAAGTAAGAGATGGCGTTACTAAGGCTATTAGCATCCCTGCCTGCGACCTCCTAAATTAACACCGGT
>DAINRW010000244.1:0-2318 GCA_036741615.1 Nitrososphaera sp. | reverse complement strand
GTTGCATTAGCAGCTGTTGCATTAGCAGCTGTTGCATTAGCAGCTGTTGCATTAGTGCCTGTCATGTTTTGTTGTGCTATGGCTATCTCGCTACCAATAGGGAATAATAATCCTGACATGAGTGCTGCGGCAACTACTATCCCTGCTATCGGAATAGCAGCTTTAGCTTTGCCTAATCTATTGTTATTGTTCTTATCTGGTCTGTTACGTATGTTCATAAATGCGAATGAGAGAAAATGAAACTTAACTCTTTCTACATATAACAACAAACAATAGTCTAGATGAATGTGGTATCACCTGGATCGTCGACAAAAGTAAACAAGAGATGTCTGCCTTTGCATACAGCGTTGAGACGATATCAGTGCAACCAAAGAAGAGAAAGGGAAAAAGAACTGCAGACAGTGATCAAGTTATTGTAAGTGTAAAAGATGAAGGCCCCGGTATCGAACCCTCATGATGCCACGATTATTTACAAAGTTTAGCAGTCCAATACAGAAATGCGCAGTTTTAGCTCTATTCATTTCCAGAAGCATTGTAGAGACGCATATGGTGGTAAAATATGAGCAGAGAGCAACAAAAAACTAAAAACGAGCCACAATTGCTTTTTAACTTCCAGGGGGCAGATAATAAAATCCTTAATCAGTTGCCTTGACACTCTTCTGATACTCTTCCTTTTATCGTTTCTAAGGTATTCTTATCATTGATACATATTAGTACACGAGCGGTCTTCACCGGATAATAACACATTCGCTTATAACACAATGGATTTTATTGTTGCTTAGTTTATAGTGTAGTCTGTTTTGAGGTATCTTTTCTTTTCTGGTTTGATTCCTTTAATTTTCTCTGCAATTCCTCATTTTGATTCTTTAGCTGAGCGTTTCTTTCTTCATACTCTCCGAGTCGGTCTTCTAAATCTTTGAGTTTCTGTATCAAATCTTGTGTATCCTTGACAAGTCCATGTATGCGAGCAGCGTTAATCAAATTGACTGTGTGCTGAATAATATAATCAGATTGCGGTATGCCTGTTGCAGAAGCACTCTTCTCTCTTTGATAGGCTTCCAGCGCGAGTGATAATTTTTGAGCGAGTGAGCCACCTTGATATGGAATCTCGTCTGCCTTAGAATCTATATAATATTCCTCAGTTTGATTTAGTTTCTTGAGGAAGTTTTCAACGGTGCGGTATCCCTCTAAATCCATCAATCTATCTGTAACTTGAGGTGTGGATTTATTTTTTTAGCCGTTATTCAGGTAAAGTTTTCACTTCATCCAATTATGATTAATCAATCATATCGCTGATAAGTTGATAAGCCTTTATATTTTTAAGAGAGTTTGAGGAGAATAATAGTAATAGTTGTCATACCAAAGGAAGGTATGGCCTTAAAAGTAAGGACAATGAATGGATTCGGAGTGTGACTTAGGAATAAGATTTGTGCCCTTGCTTCCATTTATTAAAGGACTGGTCAGGTGTAAAATTTGTAGGAAAGAGGCGACTCGCTGTTTTGTGAGCCATGGTGGTGGATTTATTCTGTTCTGTGAACCTTGCTTTGAGACTTTTAGAATATTCTTTAAACATGAATTAATACGAAGACGCGAGCAAGGCATAATAATTGAAGATGAACTAGAAAATTACATTTGAAAACTAGCAGCAGAATAATAAAAAATGGTATCAGCTCGCCACTGCGTGATTATTGAATTCTGTGCTTATTTCGGTTTTAATTGGTATAGCTCGTTCAAAGATTTCATAGTTACAGATTGAACGGAATTTTAGCTGCATTTTCACTGAACCCGATTTGAGCCTGTTATCTTCTCTTACCATGATTTTCCTTATTCGGTATAGTGCGCTGACGCACTCTCTGTATATGACCTAGTGCCAAATTATAATCTGAGAGTAAAATATAGAACCGGTTAATAATGACCTACCCCATACTCGTCTTTAGAGCTGGAGCTTCGTTCTTAACCCTACAAAGTTTGTCTGCATAATATTTAAGAAATTAAATGGTCTTTGCATTGTTATGCAAACAGAATTGGTATTTGGGGTAAAATTAGCAAATATTGCTGTAGCCGATTGTGAGAATTTTTTGCTTAATATTGCTATCTTTGATAGCGACTTTACAACTGATGATCCTTTTACTTCTGATGGGAAGACAGTGGACAAGTTTTCATATGCTGAAGAAGATGCCGAGGCGAGTTCACTCGCTACCACAATGATGAGAAGAACAAGAGGAGATGGCAAACAGGAGTGGGAGTATTGACCTTCATGGGGAATATGGCAGATACGGGGCCACCAGAACCGCTGCTTGCACGCGATGAGATTCTAG
>DAINRW010000243.1:0-2326 GCA_036741615.1 Nitrososphaera sp. | reverse complement strand
TGACAACTGCCGTAGTACTTTCACAAAGGTTTAGGTTAATCTAGGATATTTTTTCTCTGCGCGACATAGCAATAGCTCCTATTGCGATGCCAGCAACGCCTGCTCCAACTCCGATTAAACTGAATAGATATGCCCTATCCGCTGATATTCTCAAGTCCTCGATCGATTCGATGATTCCTCGGGTTGCGTTATTGGCGTTTTGAGCCTCAACGTTAGCCTCCTCCACTTGGGCAGTTAGGTCGGCTATAACGACCTGTAGCTGCTCAACCAATCCTTGAGGTATCTGATTGCCACCACCACCGCCGCCGGCAGTTGTTGCTGGTGGAAAGTTAAAGCGTGCAGTGTCTTCTACGTCTTCAATTTGCATCTGTCCGTCGATTGCCTGTCCTGCCATTGTCCCTCTCATGACTACTGCATATTGCCCCGTCTGCGTGGGAAGTATTGTAGCAGTGTAGGTGCCCGCCTCCTCGGCAGGTTGGAATTCAAGAGGTCTGCTCTCTGTACCTTTCTGCAGGGTTACTTCTAGCTGCGCTATAGCATTATTGATTGGCTCTCCGTTTGAAGCATTTGTTATTATCATCACGATATCATTGAGCTGGTTTACCAGAGGCGGCTCATCTAGCCACCCGCCTACGATACTGATGTTACCTATTACCACTTCTTCATGGGCAACTGCAGAGTTTGTATTGAAAGCAAGAAATGATAAAAGTAGTGTAGCTGCCAAAAATAAAGCAACTTTGTCCATTTGATGAAAATCCTCTTGTAATGTTTATAATCTTTGGGTGCATTTCGTACTTTGTACTATTTAACAAGCAAGAGTCAAATAGAGTAAATGTAGTATCTTACATGGGTTGCTTAGGCTCTGGCAGTATGCGATTATAGGAGCTCTCGTTATAATCGTATGTGGATCCTCCTATTTGCCGCAATCGTTCGCACATCCCGTGTATGTCGATTCTACTCCAAAACCCTTCCAGAGCGTCTCTTCATCGCCCACAGAAGTCAACGTGTTCTTTAGCGAACCAATAGAGCTCGATTATAGCAGCATCAGTGTTCTTGGACCGGATGGTGGTACAGTCGACCTGGGCGATCAGCATAATGTTGAAGGAGATACTGCTTCAATAGGTGCTACATTACAACCTGATCTGCCAGAAGGTGAGTATACAGTAACAACCAGCGTGCTGTCAGCAGTTGATGGACATGTAGTCCAAGAAACTTTTACCTTTGGAGTTGGAACGACTGTACAGCAACAAACTGGCGCAGGCGGCCAGCAGCAAGAGCAACCGAGAGACATTCTATCCCCAGAAGAGTCAATTTCAAGGTTCCCTGGCATGGTTGGACAAGTGATGGTTGTAGGAGCGGCCTTTGCAACACTATGGGTCTGGAAACCTCTTATGGGGGTACCATGGCTGTCAAGCGCGCTCGCAAAGACTCGAATTTCTATCGACAGAGGCATGATGCGCATAATAATAATCGGGACCGGTCTTGTGCTTGCATCTGGGATTGCTATGATAATAGTACAGGCAATTTCGATTAATGCAGGCGTACCTGAAGCAATAGCTACAAAGTTTGGCAATGTGTGGTTGACAAGAATGCTTCAGTCGTCAGTATTGATGGGTATCGCTTTAGGGGTTTACCGCAAGCTTACCAAGAACAACGGGTTTGTCAGCAGAGCCGAAATATACGCCATACTTATCCTTGGGCTTGCGGTGCTCGTAACATCTAGTCTAATAGCGCATGCAGCAGCAACCAGTCAAATAGCTGCAATACTGCTTGACTTTTTCCACAATGCTGCTGCTTCGATATGGATAGGCGGTCTAATATTGCTTGGATTCGTGGCCGTTCCCAAGATCCTTTCAATTGGTGACCGCATGATCCGATATGCTTCACTTTCTATCCTGGTCCCACGTTTCTCCACAATAGTAGTCACGCTGCTTGGCATTGCTGTCATAACGGGCCCTGTGCTTCTATTTGCGCTTGAAAGTAATCTCTCGCTAACCATTGCTTCTGTATACGGCCAGATACTAGCTATCAAGCTGGGGCTAGCAGCTGTGATGGTAATAATGGGCGCTTATTCTCAGTTCATTGTACAGAAAAAAGCAGTAGCAGTTATGGTTAGCAGCGGCGGAGGAAGTGGCGGTCACAGTGGAACAGGTCTGCAAACAGATAGCCTTAGACACTATGGAAAAATACTCAAAGCAGAGGCCGGCGTTGGAATACTATTATTATTTATGGTTTCTTTGATGGCTAACGGTGCTCTGCCTTCTGGTCAGTTCCCTGCATACCAGCGAGAGGAGTTGGATACGCAGGCTGCATTTGCCGAGGCACC
>DAINRW010000242.1:0-2338 GCA_036741615.1 Nitrososphaera sp. | reverse complement strand
CATAGTTCACATGGCCGCTCTCATTCAACCTTTGAAGCATTTTGGTCACGCTGGGCGAGCTGACGTTTAGGTAATCAGAGATATCAACAGTAGTGGCATAGCCCTTTTGAGTTATCAACTCATAGATGACCTCAAGGTAATCTTCCATGCGAGTAGTCCTGTCAACCTTTTGAGCGTTGTGGGCATCACGGATGAACGCGAGGCGATTTCCTTCTCGTCGTCCTCCTCCTCCTCTGCCGCCCCGCGTAACATTGTCCTCCTCCCCCTTCTCCTTCAATTTCCTTGTCAAATGGATTATCTCCGCGACTTGTATATAACAATAAATAATATAGCACCGTTAAAAAATCTTACAGCGTATTGAATTGCGTTATATCGACTTCGCAGCTTCACTCCATGATCGGGGATAGAAATCTCCTCATAATAGATACTAGACCGTTCTCAAGCTATGCAGAGTCGCACATACCAGGTGCAGTCAATATTGATCTAACGCAATTTCATTGGATCGATACATCTAAGTCAGGTATTATGCAATTCAACAGGCAAAGCAGACTTTTACTCTCAAACATGGGAGTTACAAAGGAAAAGTTTGTTGTCTTTTACGACGATATTTCTGGCATGTCTGCCTCAAGAGGGGTCTGGCTTTTGCTGTACTTTTCGCATAAGAAAGTCGCAATGTTAGATGGAGGATTCAATAAGTGGAAGGCAGAAGGATACAAGACAGAGACTAAGACCAACCCCTTTATGCATTCAAATTTCAGAGGAGAGCCAAATCCTAAGGTTCTTGCAGACTTTATTCACATAAACTCAATTATCAAGAGCAAAAAAAAGAGGTCATTTATAATTGATGCTCGCTCAATGGATGAGTACTCTGGCTCTACGATTAGAGCATCACGTGGAGGTCGCATTCCTACTGCAATTAACATAGACTGGAATGATAACCTGGATCAGAGTGGTATCTTTAAGAGTCATGAAAAGCTGGAGCAGATGTATAAAAAACTTCCAAAGGATGCAGAAGTGATAACGTATTGCCAAGGGGGTTATCGCGCTGCGAATACCTTCGTCATTCTCAAGATGCTGGGATACAAGAACGTACGAATGTATCTTGGTTCTTGGGGGGAGTGGGGTAACAGACTGAATCTACCAATCGAAAAAAATAATAATGATAATAATTTGCCTAGTGATAAATGAAATCGGAGCTCATTTTCAATAGTTTCTTGTTCCTTAGAAAATGACAGTTAGTCAGACTGTATTTTTGTGCAAGTTTGAGTACGAGGAGTTGTACAAAAAATGTAGCCTGTAGCAGCAATTCAATTCCAGTGTTTTTGAATTCAACGTAGAACGAAGGAAATCCTTCTTCATTCAATCTTTTACTTAATTTCCTATTGCTCCCGTTCCCATCTCCCAATACTATTGCCTGATCGACCTCTTTGATGCTGAATAATGGGGAATGGCAAAATTCTTCGGCAGGATAGGCCAAGGCTTTTGCACCGAATACTTCGTTAAATTTGAGTGTACCATACTTGGCAATGGCATAAAGCTGACCATCGCCAAGTAGGAAAAAAGTACGGTTATTACTATTACTATTACTACTATCAATAGCAAAATTACTACTTTTTTTATGATCAACCTTGCTCATTACTTGCTCAGCTTGCTTTTCAGCATCTTTGTACAGTTTTTTAAGATCAGTGGATAGTATATGTAGCTGGGTGGAAAGTGAGATACACTTAATCATGCTGGCTGTGAAGCTAATAGTTCCAGCAGTTACGATGCCTGTGTTTCTATATCTCAGCTCAATTGTCTGATCACATGACTTGGCCAACCTGCTGGAAGATCTCGCAGTTAGTGCAGTAACTGTACTGGCTCCATGTTTCTTGGCAATTTTGGCTGCAAGAATATTTGCTTGGGTATTACCAGAAATAGAAACGATATACAGTTTGCGCCCTTTTATCAATGACTGATTCCTGATTATATCGATAGGGTAGCAGCAAATAGAATGGCTACCAGAAAAATATTGTGCCGCAAGTCCAGCAATGTAGGAATCGCCTGATCCAACAAACAGACAGTTACTAGCATGGTTAGGAGAAGAAGTAGATGAGGACGACGATAAATCAAGTCTGCATAGATCTTGAACCTGGTATTCTATTTCTGCTTGCATTGCCTCTATGGAATCCACATTGTCAGGAAATCAAAGGGTCTTTAAAAGTTTGAAAGGTTAATGAGAGAGATATATGCCTCTATTATTCCTGATTTGTTTTAGCTTGTTCTCCTTGCCCCTCAATGACCATCATGGTCAGTGTAGAACGAACCTTATCTATTCTCCTAACATGCCAAGTTATTG
>DAINRW010000241.1:0-2359 GCA_036741615.1 Nitrososphaera sp. | reverse complement strand
AAGATGTCTCTTTTTCTTTTATTTTCTGTGTTCATGTTTAGATGAGATGTATCAAACTAGCCTAAATCCGGTGCATGGTGTCAGATAGGGACATTGAAAGAAGCAAGACCATGATGACAGAAATGGCGCGTAAATCTGTTAAAGGAGGAAGAAAAGATTTGAGGTCAGTTGGAGACATGAACCCATTCTTTAGCTCTGGCATGATACAACAACTCGTAGCTTTGGAATCATCGTTAGAAAAGCAATTTGACTTGCCAGTTACAGCGCTCTGAGCGTACACTGGAGATAACGCCGAGAAGAAGAAGGAAAAAAAGAAGAGGAAGTTAATCTACTCTTACGCTAATTATCATCCTTTCACAGTGTTCATCTGTCCATACACCTACTCCTTCCAGAGTACCTTGCCATTTTGCATCTATCTTGTCGGCGCACGATTTTGTAAGGGCGTTAAAGTATGCCTCGGTCATCGCGTTGCTCCCATTTACGCCTTGCGTGGCCTCTGTGAAATTGACTTCATTTAAGGCGGCCATGGCGTTTTCGCGCAGGTCGGCTACGTACTCTTGCTGGACTAAGATATCTTGCCTTGTCCCTGTCTGGCCGTGTCCCGCCACGAAAACGTCAAAGTCCAAAGCAAGTGCGTGGTCAATCGATTCGACAAAGGCGGGCACGTCAGGAGTAACGGTAAGGTGTTTCCACGGGACGCCGCCAGGCGCGGCATGGTCTACTGCCATCAGAACCCGGTGTTCGGGGAGATAAACAAAGGTGCTACCCTGTTGGTGGTATGGCCCAGGGTACATGAGGTGCAGAACTTGGTCGCCTAGCTGTAAGTTCATCTCCCCAGTGAAGTTCATGTCCGGCACTGGCCTATCCGGGTCATTTCTTTCATTCAGAATTCTTGCAGTTTCGTTATGAGCGATTATTGTGACGTTTTCAAATAGGTTGGCAGCGCCTATATGGTCTTTGTGGGCATGACTGTAAATCAGGTGAGTGATAGGCCTATCAGTAACCTCTGACACTGCTGCAAACATCTTGTCACCTATCGCTGGCGGCGCGTCGACCACAACGACTCCCTCCTGGGTCACCAAGAACATAGAGTTGTACCCGCCTGAAGACACCACATACACGCTGGGCCTGATTTCTTGCAGCTCGTAGTCTGTGCCCTGTGCGTATGCAAGGTTTGAGAAAAGAGCAGAAAAGAGGAAATAAGCGGCTGCTACTGAAGAATACTGCACCATGGTTGTTGTGTACATGCAAGTATACTGGCCGCCAGTATTAATAAGAGTTGTAAGACCCAGCGCCGTGTGTATTGTTTGCGTCCTAGGTAAAAAGTAAGAAACGATTTAATTTTTTACAGCGAGCATTTGAGTATCTTCAATATCTTTTTTCTCATTCATATCTTCTTTCTGCTTACCAGAAACAAAACAAACTTGATCATTTCAGTTTCTGGAATTAGTCTTTCTATGTCTTCACTATTCTCTGCTTTTTCATACTCTCTTGCTTTTCTTTTAAAACGTCTCCTAATTTCTCTGCATCTTTAGGAGCATTTCAGTGTAAATAGTTTCTATGCCAGATGATGATAAAAATTCAGAGAATTTCTAATAAAGGATAGATATTCTCTCAATCGTACCTATGATAGCAACAAAAACAACAACCCTAATGGTTGCAATGGCCGTAATGGGCATTGTACCAGTAGCTGCACATGCCCAATCAGCAGACATAGAGGAAGTCGCAGCAATCCTGACAGTTCTAGAGTCAGCAAATACTGCAGGCAACGAACAAGGCGCAGCAAATGTTGATAGTGACACAAATAGAGGAACTAACGCCGTATTTGCTAACGTTGGCGCAGGCGGCTCATTTGATACTACAAACACAAATACAGTAAATGACAACGACGAACAAGCAAACCTCCAAGAAGGGACAGCAACCGCTGCAAGTACCCAGAGCGCAGTATCGACCCTAGAAGCAACACAGCAACCAACCCTAACCGTGAGTGGAGTTCTAGCATTGCTGCCAAACGGCGGCGGTTGATAATAAACCCCCTAGCGTCCAAAAACTTACATAGAGAATAAGCAAAAAAATACACCTTCCCTTTTTTTAGTATTTCTCATAGTCTTTATTTCTCTTTTCAAGTATCTCTTGATAGCAGCGATCATTCCTCCATAGCCGTCTTGCATCCCTTCAGTGCTGCTCATATCTATCATCTTCTGAGTTGCTTCTGTCATTTTTTGAATCGCTACTTCTGCTGAATCATAAATTGAATTTATCAACCGATGGGACCGCAACAACGAATCGCTGAGATGATTATGAACAGCCTAGCACCATAAGGGGAGGGAGTGGAGGAGGAAGAACAAGACAAAAAAGG
>DAINRW010000240.1:0-2361 GCA_036741615.1 Nitrososphaera sp. | reverse complement strand
GATTGTATTTATTGATATTATCGAAGAATATCACTCCAGGTTCAGCGCTCTTCCATGCGCTCAATGCGATCAGGTCTACAAGCTGTTGCGCGTCGATGTGCCTCATGGGTTCTTTCATCCGCGAGCTGCGGAGAGGATACTTATGATTGCCATCCTTGCTGACAAGTGCCTTCCAAAAGTCCTCCCAGATACCGACACTTACATTGAAGTTCTCAAATACTCCAGGCTTGGTCTTTGCCGTCACAAACTTTTCAATATCGGGATGCCATGCCTCAAGGATACCCATATTAGCTCCGCGGCGCTTGCCTCCCTGCTTGACGACATCGGTGATAGTATCAATAATGCGCATGAATGATGTTGGCCCTGATGCAACTCCTGATGTAGATGCAACAATGTCGCCCTCTGGTCTCAGGTCAGAGTAGTTGATACCTACTCCACCGCCAGACTTGAAAATCATGGCTGCGTCAGTAGATGCTTTCATAATTCCCCCCATATCATCAGGCATGTCAAGAACAAAGCATGCAGACAGTTGTCCAAGCTTTGCACCAGAGTTCATTAGAGTAGGTGTATTTGGCAGATAATCTCTTGAAACCATCAGGTTGTAGTATTCCATGACTCGCTCTTCATAGTGCGCCATCTTGCCCTCCGCTATCATCCTAAGTAAGTCTTTGAAGCTGACTTTCATCTGGCCTTGCTGCGCACAATAGATGTAGTGACGGATCATTGCTTCGAAATGATATCTGTTCAAATAGTAACTACCAATGTGCAACTTGTTGTCAAAGTCCTCTAGCTTACTGTAGTAGTGATCTGCCTCTTCAATATTCTGAGTATAACCGCCGGCATGAGTAAATATAGAAGAATCATGCATTACGTCTGCAATTGCGACTAGGGTTGCAACCCTTTCAAACATTTGTTTGGGACCTTCAATGATCTCATTGTTGCCGTCGCGCAGCAAATACCGCGCAGCAAGCACTCTTAAGGAATTAAGGTCAAAAGCCTTGTCAACTTCATCGAGATCCTTTTTGTTTAGAATCTTCATCTTTTCATCGCGCACTTTACGCCTCTCATGCCTGTAGAGTATGTAGGCCTTGGCCGTCTCAGATAGCCCCTCTTCAATAAGTATAGACTCTACCATGTCCTGTGCATCCTCTACGCTTGGAACTGTCTTTTCGCTCTGTTGGATCATCTTTTGTACTACCTTTGCACCTAAGCGCTCAGCAAGAGGGTAGTCAGGCTTGCCCGTTGCAACGAGTGCCTTGTATAGTGCGTTTGAAATCTTGGACTGCTCGAACTGTGCTACACGCCCGTCACGTTTCCGTATCTTTGCAATCAGCGTTTCCTTTGAATTATTATTAAATTCAGTTACTCCTGCCATCCTGCCATCCCAATCCGCAGAAGGTTATACATAATTCCATTTATGTAGTAAGGAATATCATACACTGACATTTAATCCTAAAACAGAATTAGGCTTTTAATGAATGTGTATATACATTATAACATAATTAATATAAAAATTATAATGGAATGTATCATATGAAAGTTCGTATAATTCAAAAGGCACAACTTGCGAGGCTCTCTTGCTCCAACTAACCCTTATCAACAGCAATTTGTAATTCAATATGGCCCCTGTCTGGTCCTACAGTACAGAGGGATCTGTAAAAATCTGTCGTGTTTATAACTGTGAAATTTCGTCAGATAAAAAGACTTCAGAAGTTGTTCCCCTCTAACATTCAATTAGTCATCTAAAGCTTTTAACCGATGAGTGGTAGGGAGGATACGATTAAAAAGCTATTGATTTAACTAAACAAGAAAGAGAGGACTCGTGTTCTCTAAAGTAGTTGTGGTGAATCTGGTGGCCTGTTCGGATTGGAGCATCTACTTTCTTTAATCCACGCATGACTTTCTCCTGTCTCTTATCTCATCGTTTAGTCTCTCCATCTTGTTGTTATTGCTATCACCTTTAAGACGGATGTGTCGGACATGTTCAGTTCTGGGCTTCTTTAGTGTGAAAAACTCCTTCTTGTAAGCGACAGGAAAGTTGGGTGCACCATCACTAATCAGAATTGATGGCTTCTTATCAGTAAGTTCTTTGCCCTCCTTAAACAGAGGTCTTACATTTCTGTGTATTTGCTATCTGATATTTGTTGAGCAATCCATGATCCGACGAAATTTGATACTATTCTTGTCCGACAGATTTTAGACAGAACCCGTCGTGCAACTCAACAATAGGCTCATAAAATAATAAAGTGAGTAGCTACGGTCGTAGCTGCAGTTACAAATAGAGAGGCACTTTATGAGGAGACCTACAGTACTCGCATACACCTACATCTCCTTTTGAGCGCTGACCACATGTTGTGCAAA
>DAINRW010000239.1:0-2400 GCA_036741615.1 Nitrososphaera sp. | reverse complement strand
GGGCCTTTGAATTTTCGCTCGGAAGCTAAAAGTTACAGAACGTTTAATTAAAAGCAACTAGAGCCTTTTGTAGGCTGAAAAGTTTGGGGGATTTACGCAAAGATTACGTTCTTGACAAGTTTGTTGTCATGCCTGAAGATAGCCAAATTGTAACAGAAGACAGGCACAGCGACGAAGAGAACTGTCCATACTGCCCCGGTAATGAGTCCATGACCGAGCCAGCAATTCTTGCGCTGGTAGTCAAGGAGGGCATGCTGCAGCGTCTCTCAGACAGTGAGGACAGTATAATAGAGGACTGGTCAGTGAGGGTATTTCAAAGTGAAAAACCAGTAGTTGTCACAGGGTCTGCCACAAGCTACAGTGATAAACCATTGTACAGCGAGCCCGCCTACGGATATCACCAGATAGTGGTTGCATCGCCTGAGCACAATCAAAGTCTTTCGCATATATCTGTCGAACAATGGGGCAATGTCCTCGTAGTAATACAAGACCGAGTGAGATGGCTATACACACAAAAAAGCGTAACGTATGTCTCAATCTATGTTAACAGTGGTGCTGGTGCAGGTGCGCAGCTAACTCATCCTCATCTAAACATCGTTACCTTCTCTACTATCCCCCCAATCATCGATACGGAGGCGGAAGGTGCTCACAGATTCATGAACGAGAACGGTAGCTGCCCAGCTTGCAGCTTCATCGCAGTTGAATCAAACGGTCCACGCCAAATTCTTGCTACGGACAATTTTATTGCCTTTTGTCCTTGGGCCCCTACCTACCCGTATGAATTCTGGATATATCCAAAAAGACACATAACATCATTTTCAAAAATAACACAAAAGGAGATTAATGACCTTGCATTGATTCTACGAGCTACGCTTGGTGGAATGTCAAAGGCACTCAAGGATGCTCCATTCAACCTAGTATTCCATCTATCTCCAGAGAAGAAGAATAGCCGCTTGATCCACTGGCATATTGAAGTGTACCCCCAACTGAATACATGGTCAGGTCTTGAGCGGGGTTTTGGAGTTTTCATAAACAATGTAAGACCCGAAAAGTCCGCCGAAATTCTCGGCTCATCGTGCAGGAAAGAGCTGGCGGGGCTTGTAGGAATCGTGTGACAAAAACTAACTTTCTGGTTGATATTGAGGTTAACGGAACAAAAACAGCGTACTCAGGGCGTACTTAGAGCAGGACCACATGATTTAATTATCAACTAAGATTAGAACCAGGTATTAATAATGAATCTAAAGCTGGAAGACTGGACTTCACTGGCATCACTTGGCTTGGCGGTAATGTTCGTTGCGCTTTTGCTATCATTTTACAACTTTCTAATCGGCCCTGAAGGCATCGGTCCTGAGCGCGTGGTTGAGCCAGGCAGTCTATTGCTGCAGCTTATCTTTATCTCAGCTGCTCCATGTATAGTACTTGCTGGCTTTGTATTTGCCATGGCCAAGAGCTATGGCGCTCCAATAGGAGGCTCTCTGCTCGTAACAGCAGGCGTAATAATAGTTGTTGGTATGGCAGTGGGTCTAACGATGGTGCCGAGGATCCCAAGCCAGTATATTGTAGGAGCAGTCGGAGTCGCGCCATTCATATTTATGCCAGCTGGTGCAGGCATTACGGGAATAGGTGGTTACATACTTGCAGCTTCAAAAAGAAGACACATCCATAGCAGAGACTTAGATGATCTTCGTTGAGAAAGAATACTTCTGGCTTTGAGGAAATCAAGGTTTCAACAAATCCACTACCCATTAAGGTGTCTGATAATATCCACTCGGTTTTTGATAAAGCTCGAAGAGATAAGACACCTGTTCTTGCAATAGTGACTGGAACAAAGCCTGACTTTTACAAGCAGGCTCCGCTTGTATTAGAGGCAGCAAGGCAGAAACTACCGGTATTTGTCGTAGACACAGGTCAGCATTTTGATGAAGTACTCAGGTTCGGCATAGAAGAGTTCAGTCTGCAGAAGTTTGTAGGATGCAACCTCCAGATACGAGGAGACTTGATGGAAAAGGCAAGCGAGCTAATAATAAAGTTCGGTTCATTTGGGAGATACTGTAAAAAGTATCATGGGACGGAATCTCTCCTCCCAATAGTGCACGGCGATACGCTCGTGGCAGGCATTGCCCCACTTGCATGGGTTTTTGGCATGGGTCAAAAGGTTGGGCAGAATGAGGCAGGCCTTCGTTCCATGAGCCCACAGGCGATAAAGTTACTAAAGCCGGAAAGAGAGCCGACAAAAGAGGACGTAGAAAAATTTGTCAGTAGTCAGTTTGACGGCAATTGGTTTATTGCAAGGGAAGAACCCTTTCCGGAGCAGATCGACACATGGATATGCTCAGCAGGCACACAATTCTTCTTTGCTCCAACCAAACTTAACAAAGATAATCTAGTACGGGAAGG
>DAINRW010000238.1:0-2409 GCA_036741615.1 Nitrososphaera sp. | reverse complement strand
TTGTCCGCCAGTAGTACCTTGTTGTTGTCCGCCAGTAGTACCTTGTTGTTGTCCATATACTGCTGGGCTAATTGACCCAACGAGTGCTATCGTACATAATACCAATGCCAACCCTGTAGGCAATAAGAATACAGTTTTTTTACTGCTCATCAATGTTGCGAGTACAACATCCCTTTTAGGCATTGTATGCTCAATTTACAAATGAGATTAATTGATGATACTTCTTTGCATGGATATATGATGTAGTTCTACAAGAGTATTCGGATAAGAAATCTTAAGATACTTTTAAGTTATTCTTTAATATTGTGTCCTCTAGAATTCCGTATTAGATGATACAGCCTTTGTTGGTAAATTCATGTTGATTTTGAGCGCGGTTCTAGAAATATCCTCATTGCTTTACATAGTAATATTGCCTTTAGATGTTGTTTGTATAATTCTTAATACTACAGTTGTTACAAAGAAAGGGATGACTAATTACTCTTTTGCGAAAACAATCCTTATAATGACAACAATTGCAGCACTTACGACACTTGGATTTCTTACATCAATGTCAGGCGGAGGGATGGTGGCACAAGCTCAGTCTACGGCCGCCTCACAGAGCGCTCAATCTACTCCACCCACACCCAAAGAACAACCTGACGTGGCGCAGCAGTTCACTTTCAATCCTACAAGCTTACCACCTACAAACATAGAGCAGTGCGTAGAATATGCCAAAATCCTAGTAGGCAAAGCCATCCCTGACTACAATATGTGTGATTTGGTTGTATATAGACAGGCACCTGTAGTTGCAAGAACTGACGGAATGGTAATGAATAACTTTTCGGGCATGGGTCACTATATCGAGTTGATTCCTGCAGCACAATTTCTCAATGACACTCAAGAATTTGGAGGAGGCACAACAGCAAATGCAAGTGCTACAAATGGAACCACACCTGCAGCTACCGCAAATACGACTAATACTAATAATACAACTGTGGTCGCATTCGGAGAATTCGCTCTAATTGACCCCGAAGTCGTTCCTGTAAATGAAGTGCTGGAGAAGTACAACTGGACTGTAACAACCATACATAATCATATGCTAGATGAATCACCAAAGCTGTTGTTCATGCATTGGACTGTTACTGGAAACCCTGATGAAATTGTACAGCAAGCAAGAGAAGCGATAATGCAAACATCAAGTTATGCAACAGTTACTGATCCAAATGCTGGTACAAATGCAACCCGACCTGGTACTCCAAGCTCTGCAGGACCTTGATTAGATAATCTCAGCCCTTTCTCCCTCTTTTTTCTATAATTCAATATTGTTGCTGTGATCCAGTTTGCTGCAATTCTTTCTTTGATAATACACAAACTATTTTGAGTTCTAATCCTTGGTATCAGTTGTCAGACGGTATACCTCGTATCGATGTGTAAGAAGTGCGCATGTTCAAATATCTATATCTATTTGATTAGAAACCAATCAAAGTCTAATGCAGGTTATAGGGACCAATAGTTTCGATATTATTGCATAAATGCATTTGATTGAATCATCTTGGAAACGAGTAAAGATAATTCAAGAAAACTAAAGTTCATCCATTCCGAACTTGTGATAGCATTGATTGCACTTGAATTTCTCTCTTCCTGGATTGCGAGAGACTACTTCCAGCTGGCTTTTGGTCCTGCAATTAGGACATCTTCCATAAACTGTCTGCCTGGGCATAATTTATGACACGTCAATATGTATCGGCATAAAAAGGTAATCAATGACGTCTCCTTTATTTCTAATTCTCTATTCTTACCGCGACTCACTTCGGTCCCAAATGGGCGACTATAAAAGAAAATAAGTCATGATATGAGCTAGCGCGTTTCTGATGCTGAACTAGTTCACATCCGAAGAAGAGTTGATCAGATAAATCGTCGCTGATCCAGAGTGCGAATTAGATTCAAATCCTAGTTTCTTTAATTTATTCAATGTAAACTAATACATATTATTAGGTAATAGCAAGATATCTATCGCAAAGTTGACGGCATCCTCCACTAACAGATATTAAGAATATTAGAATAATAGCGCCTTGTAAAGGCGGTAAATTGTGAGGACAGTATCTTTAGCCACATTCCTAAACGGTAGTTTTGTCATTATTATCCTTCTTCTTCTCCTCTGCTATCTTGCGGAAATAGGCGTATCTGCTCTTCCTCCTTCATATGCCACTCCCAGTTTAGGTTATGAAATAAAAGAACTAGAAAATCTGTCGTCCAGTGATGATAGTGGTAATGATGATGCACTTTCAGCTAATACAACAATGGGTCTATTGCCTAATACCTCAACCATTGTCTATGAAACAGAGACTTTGGTGACCCCATCTATTGTTAAAACCTTTGTAATTTATATGGCAAATGAGTTTCATGAGAACTGGCCTGAAGAATCTCATA
>DAINRW010000237.1:0-2410 GCA_036741615.1 Nitrososphaera sp. | reverse complement strand
CTCGTCAATGGGCACGATTCTAAATACAACGTCTTTGAGCACTTCGACATAGATGCCACCAAGGCCAAACATGATAACTGGCCCAAATGTGGGGTCTTGGCTTGCCCCAAGTATAGTTTCCTTGGCAGACTTGACCATTTCCTGAACAAGCACACCCTTTATCTTGGCGTCTGACTTGTACTTTAGCGCATTCTCTGTTATTGTCCTAAACGAATTCTTTAATTCGTCATCAGTTTTGATGCCCACCTTGACGCCTCCTGCGTCTGACTTGTGGATGATGTCCGCAGAAACTATCTTCATGACCAGCGGATAGCCTATCTGGTTTGCAGCGCTCATACACTCTTGTTCAGTAGTGCACAGGATGCTCTTTGGAGTTGGAAAGCCGTAGGCCTCGAGTACTTCATAGCCTTCCTCTTCAAGAAGGTTGCTCCTGCCATTCTTGCGTACGTTCTCAAAGATTGACTTTACCTTAGCTGTATCCTTGGAAAATTGCAGGGTATCTCTCTTGGTTGAAGCTTCATCCGCCCATTTCTTAAAATCATACATGGCCTTGAGCGTCCTTATCGCTGGCTCTGAGTATAGGTAGTATGGGATACCACCTTCTGACATTATCCTTCTATTTTCTATTCCTTCTGCAAGCCCCATGAGTGATGCAAGTATTGTCTTGTTTGGGAATCGCTGCGACATCTTGACAAGAACCCTTGCGAGGTCGTCGTAGTTGAGTGTGGCTGAAGGAGTGCACATTGTCACAACGGAGCCTACATTTGGATGCGCCAATGTCAAAAGCAACACTTTTTCAAACCTTAGGTAATCTGCATCTCCAACAATATCGACAGGGTTTCTTGGTGAACCATATGCCGGTATAACCTCCGCTATCTCATCCCTTATCGAGGAGATATCTGCCATCTTCAATCCGTATCTAGAGCAGGCATCGGTTGATATTATAGCTGGGCCACCAGCATTCGATACAATAACAACATTGCCATCCGGTAGAGGTTGTTTTGAAAAAGCAGTGGCAAGATCGAATAGCTCACCCATTGTGTCAACTCTAATTACGCCACATTGGGCAAAAGCCGCTTCATAGTTTGCATCAGAGCCGCCCAGTGCACCAGTGTGTGAAGCGGCTGCCTTTGCACCTTCGGCAGTCCTGCCAGACTTGAGCACAATGATCGGCTTTTTCCTTTGAGTGGTTATCCTCTTTGCAATTTCCATGAACCGCCTTGCATTGCGAATGTCTTCAAGGTACATTACAATGACTCTGGTGTCTTCGTCTTCTGCCAAGAGCTCAAGGACATCACTCTCGTCCATGTCCACCTTGTTGCCCATGCTAATGACCTTTGAAAAACCAATGTTCTGAGCTTCTGCGTCCTCTACTGTTGCAGCGCAGATGGCCCCACTCTGTGATACAAGTGCTATATTGCCAAATTTTGGAGTAATTTTTAGAAACGTAGAATTCATTATGTTATCCTTTGAGAAGCTCATTATTCCAAGGCAGTTTGGACCAATGACTTTGATGCCATACTTCTTGGCAATCTCACCAACCTCTCTTTCCAGCTTAGCGCCCGCCTCATCTACCTCCTTGAAACCTGCAGAAACAATAATTGCACCCTTGATTCCCTTCTTGCCAACCTCTTCCATGACAGAAGGAGTGAATTTACTGGGTGCCGCCACTACTGCAAGATCTATTGAGTCTGGAATATCAATTACGTTCTTGTATGCTGTCAGGCCACCTACTGTCGGATTTGATGGGGTGACTGGGTAAATCTTGCCCTTGAAGTGCTTTGCGATATTGTAAAAGATCGTCTTGCCTACTCCCGGCTTCTCAGAAGCCCCAATTATAGCGATCGACTTGGGAGAAAAGAAGATCGAGTTTGCCATTAACTGAAAGGCGTCTGAGGCTGGTTATAAATTATTCATATGGATATCTTTTTTACTGCCAGGAGAGAAATAATACAATACTATCAATGGCAAGCGGTATTTTGATGCTACTAGTAATTCCAGCAATCATCGCATTTGTATTCGGAATCTGGGTATTTTATAGCGTGATAATTGATGTATCAGAAAGGGAGACATCACAATTTACTGTAGTAGGACCTGACACGATCAGGATGAAGGTCGACCCTCCTGCGTAAACACCTCTTAGCTTAGGTATTCAAATATCCAAATTTGGGTTGGTTAAACCGCACAAATTATTATTTTATATTATCTGGAAGGATATGATAGGCGTATCTCCATACAACTTGCCGGTAATCGCTCCGCCATCTCATAGCGAAGGAAACTGCTTAATGACAAGTATATTGCAATGGACTATATTTCTATATAATATGGTGGAAGAATCGACATTACTTCGCTATCATCATCCTGTGCCACTATATCCCTGTCTTTAAGTATTAATGACAATTTTGACCTT
>DAINRW010000236.1:0-2412 GCA_036741615.1 Nitrososphaera sp. | reverse complement strand
ATCATGTTACTCTATGCTATCTTTAGCTCCATTGTATTATGCTATAATCTATTCATTATTCCTCGCATTAGGCCCAAGAATTCTCTTAGTTTTTCTATAAGAGGTTGTTGTGTCAAACCTACGAGACTTATCAATACCAGTTAATCTCAACTAAGAAAATATAGAAAGCTCATGCCCACTGCGCCTAGAGGCGCTAAGGCGTTGGCCTATTATTGTTATTGTACTCCACTTTCATGTTATCTAGAATCATGGCTCAGCCAGCGGCCTCGCCTAAGTGTTATTATTGTCCTTCTTATCTTTGAGAGCCATTTTGTTCCCGCATTGATCTTATCATGTCTATCTCATCTTCAAGTTCGTTTGCTTTTTCATATTCGCCCATAGCTTTGTATGTGTCCACCATGTCAGTATTCAGCATCATCTCCAGGTCATTTACTTGGCCTCCAATTCTTCAGAAGTGTAATCAGCTAAAGGTTTGCCACTTCCTACCCTTTCTGCATCCTTAATGTCGGCAATAATTGTATTTTCTAACATACTCCTTTCACAATCTGGTTGTTCGTTCAAGTCTCTATAGTACCTAAACAGTCCCAATCCGCTTATTATCCACGTTTATCAATTTTTTAAAGTTTCATATCAGCAGTAGTAGTCTTTTTGAGGACGCTAGCAAGAGCGAGCCAGTTAGTTAGCTATAATAGAATGTAAACGTTTGAATGAATTTTGGCCACTTGATTTAGATGCATGCATATGCATATATGTTATTATGCGATTATCATTTGGCGATTAAGTTGGCGGGGACGCCCATTACTGACTTTTTGCGTAAGCAAAGTATGACAAGAATAAAATAGCGGGCCCGAAGGGCTTCGATCCCTTGACCTGCGGTTTTCTCCATTCCTACCGTTTCCCCTCCAGAAGCGGCAGTTCCGAAGACCGCCGCGATGTCCTGACTACGCTACGGGCCCAACAAACATATTGATTAATGAAGCCCCATATATCAACGAAATAGTAATAATGAACTTGTTATACCTCTCAATATAATTAATGCTCCAAGCTCTGCGACAAATGTTATGCAATCATAAAGAATCATTTGTCTACCGTAAGTATGAGGAATTCCAATTTATCGAATTCTGCAATTGCTCTAAGTGCGGTAAGACACTTAGACACTTTTTCGGCTTTGATGAGGATATAAGAGGCTGAGAAGAATGCAGATATATATTCTGGTCACAATCTGGTTTGCAGGGATTGCCACTACGGGTGTCGCACTCTTGCTTGAAGACTATTCTAATTATGCTACAATTGGAACCGTGGGCTGGACAATAGTTGCGGCAAGCTCGGGAATGATCTTTTACGAAATAAAGCGAATAAGATCAGAAGACAGAAAGAAAGAGATGGTTTAATCTAGCCCTTTCCGCCCTGCTCTTCAATGACAACAAGCGTTACAGTTGACGTGATGCCAGGGATCTTGCGTATCTTGTTTGTAATTGTGTGGTTCATTGCTTCAGTGTTCTCTGAACTGACCTTGACAAATATGTCATGAACACCATACGTTCCCCGCACTTCTTTGGCATCGGGCAGTTTAGCAATTTCATTAATGATCTTTTCTTCTGAGCCGAGCGTGCAGTTCACCAAAATGTATCCAGTTGGCATATATCTGTGATGGAAGTAAAGTTAGTATTTAGTCTTTGCTACCCTTTTGTGACGTTTTTCTGTAAGGCACAATGTAGTGTTCAAATAACTTCTTGTCATAACACTGACCACATATTAAACCAGAGATATTCCACTCAGGCATTGGTCTGTAATGAAAAGTAAGGTTGTTACCACACAATGTGCAACTCATAGAAGAAGGGTTATTATCGTTGTTATCACCCATTTGCACAAACTCTCTGTGTGTAGTACGTCCAGAATAAAAAGTTATTCTAAATCATTTACACCATAGATGGCATGTGTCATGCAAAATGGACAGATGAGAGCGAAAGTTGCTTCAACAATATCTCTTGATATCTCCTGCCTGCTAGTGTCGACTGCAGGTAGTAGAAATTTTCTATGACAGCTCTTGCAGGCGACCATTTTTTGTTGTGTCATCTCAAAGAGAGATATTACATCTTGGAATAAAGTCTTGATCCAGAATGAATTATTAAGGGGTTGGGGGCTAGCTAGCGAGTAGCGGTTATGGTTCAACCCGGAAAAATCGCTTTTCCCGTGATTCTTGTGCTGGGTGCGATTACCGGCTATATTACCTACACACTGTTTACGGCTGCCATCCCAGATGAAGGTACAATTGATTCGCCATACTATCAGCCTCTTCCACCAGCCTCTGAAGGAAATGAGCCTGGCAATACAGGAGGCGGTGGAGCTGCACAACAAGGAGGCGGTGGAGCTGCACAACAAGGAGGCGGTGGAGCTGCACAACAAGGAGGC
>DAINRW010000235.1:0-2420 GCA_036741615.1 Nitrososphaera sp. | reverse complement strand
TCGTTGTACGACAGCAGCAAATTCGATTTAAGCATTGGGAGATCTTCTTATGTAGGTAATCACTAGAAATGACATACTCTCTAATCACTGAAATCTTTCAAGAGCCCCAGAGATGAGACCGATCTAGGTATCAGCTATTTCAGGAATAGTAGCATTATCATCATTTTTCTGTACTAGCCACTCATGCAACTTGTAGAAATTTTGATGTGGCACGCAAGTATATAACATTGACTATTTTTTCGTACTCCATTAACAAAATGAAACAATGTGCGTTTTCATTTACGATAACTTATCATAGGATAAGTCATATTCGTCTTATAGGATATTGGTCTAGGATTAGACAGACATGAACGATAGTATTGAGAAAACGAATGAGAGTAGCAAAAATCAACCTCAAAGACGGAATAAGAATGAGCGAGAAACTGTGGGTAGAGACATAAAAAACCGTATGGATGATGCCGTTACAAAATCCGATATAGATGGTGATCCAACGAGGTCTGATGAATAGTAGAATGAAACCAACTACTAAGAATGACCACAGCGATCATGACAATAGAAAGAACAACAGTAAGTGTCCAAAATGCTTATCTGGGGATATGATAGAGCATCCATCATTCTTGTCTGTGCCTTACACATCTCGCTCAAGAGCAGCTGAAAAATCAAAGACAGCCATTGAAGACCAGGATGCAGATTTTGTGTTTAAGTTCTTTTCATGTAAAAGTTGTGGATATTCAGAATTCTATATGGTCAGTGGCGCTGCTAGAAAGCGGATATGACTCAGCAATTAGATCCAGTGAAAATGCTGTCATTATACGTTCCTGTCAATTCATGCTCTTCGATTAGTAGTTGCCAAGGGAAACCCTAGAATAGTTGGAAGCAAATTTTGAGCATATGCTGTTCTCTGTCGGGTGAATCAAAATAATGCCAGTTAAAATTTGTCCTATCATATAGCATTTTGATTACCTTATCTAAAAGTAAATGATAAAAGGTTACCATAATGAATGTATGTTGTATGCACGATGTATGTGCTTAGAAACTTAGTAGATGTGAGACCATGCTTACACAGAGAAATCAAAGCAGCCCGGCTGTAGTAGATGCATGTACTAGAAATATCAGCTAAAGTATACAATTATCATACATTCCAGACGTATGCGTGGTTTTACGCGCAATAGCAGTTATTATAATCGCAGTGATTGTGCTAATTATTTTAGTTGCAATTGTCGGCTTTATTATTGAACTATTGGCACCTGTGTTTGCCGGAATAATAATACTGATTATTATTGTGGTCGGGGGAGCATGGTTGTATGCAAAATACCGTTCACGTTAGCATGGAATTTTACATTATTGCAGTACATCATGTTTAGCATTGACTTGATTGTAACGGATATGCATATAGATTAGCTTTCCGCCAGCCATGCAAATACGTCACCTGCATTGCTATAGTTTTCTTCCCTTCTATCTTTGTGTGGTATACGCGACTGAAATTTGCAATAGGAAACAGGTGATGATTAAACTGTAGGTGGCTAGAGCCTTATCACATTCTTGGATGCAAACCTAATGTCCTCTGGCTTGATCGTTTTTCTTCCAGCATGCAAAGATAGGTCTACTGCTTGTCTAGCAATTCTCTCTGCTATCTCTTCGAGAACCTTTCTCAATTCGTCCGCTGCATCATCGCTAACACGTTCTGCACCAGATTTTTTCATGACGCGATACATTGCTGCAAGGCCAAATTCAGGTCCAGAAGACATACGCAGTACGTGACTTAACTATATTAAAAATGTACTTATACTTTAATAATTAATTGACCCACTTCAGCACGTATAGAGACATTATTATCTAATAATGATAATAAGACTTATTTTGACTTGTGCTGTTTATTATGCATCCCTATGCTTCCGTGCAACAAAAGATTGTTGTAGTATCCATTCTCACAGAGCAAAAGGACACGACGATTACTTTTTCATATCCCGGTTGGCTTTTTTTGTTGCAATAATAACCTTATCAGCTAAATCTTATAGTAATTGTTCTTATGACAAAATAAACGGTCTGGGAAAGATTTTACAAAAATTTATTTTATATTGAGTCTTTCAATATGCATAATTGCTCTTTGATGCTCATGTCCATCTCACTGACAACAGTTACTCCGGGTATATACATCACATAATATCGAGCCTGACTATGATGAAAATCATCGCTTGCTCTGTTACAGTCGACGTCGAAACTACAATTAGAAGTTTCGACCTATTCAATACTCATCGCAATGTGATCAAGCAGTTTATCGGGATACACCCTGAATCTTCGGCTAGGGAAGATCTAGAAAGGTTTAGAGAAATCTTCAATTCAAACTTACAATCAATAGATGGTATTGGTGAAATTGGCCTTGATGGTACATATGACGTGCCTATCAAGCAGCAAGAGTA
>DAINRW010000234.1:0-2420 GCA_036741615.1 Nitrososphaera sp. | reverse complement strand
TTCTTCACTTCAACCGGGATAACATTGAGACCCATATTCTCTGGGAACTGGTCAGCCATGTGCTCTGGCCTTGCAAAATAAGTAAACACCTCACTGATGGGAGTATTAATTTCTATACTCTTGTGAATAACAGTCATTGCAGAAGAAGAAAGCTGGCGGACTGAATTTAAAGGTTTTGAAAAAAAGAAATAAAGTAGACAGATGTCTCAAGCCAAGGGGTTGCCCGAAACTATTTCATCCAGGCACTGGATGATGTCTTGTTTTGTAACGGGTATTGGGTTATTGTCGAGATGTCCCCTGTCAGGCATGATGTCATCTGCTGCTTGGTCGAGGGGTTTTTTGAGCCTAATAGGTTCGAACTTCAACTTTTGGCTTATTTTCTTAAAGCGTTCGTAATATGCTGACTTGTTGAATTTGTGGGCTATCGTAGTGCAGGAGGATAAAGCATAACCGTGTGGCACACCTTCATTTGAAAAAGCGTATGAGAGCGCATGCCCGAGAGTTGTCGAAGCATTGCCAAAACCAATGCCTGACAGCATTGCGCCGTAGGGGAGAAGGTCATGCTTGTCGTTAATTATTGCATCTTCAAGAATGTCAAAGGCTTCCTTGCAGAAAAACTTCGTGAAGGGATTTGCGAGCTTGCTGTCGTATGCTTCAGAGGCTTGGGCTGCAGCATCGCAAGCAGAGTTCCTTAAAATGTTGAATGGGGTTCCAGGCAAAAAGTACGGATCCACGATTGCCGCATCTGCCAGAAAAGCCTCATCTTGGAGGAGTTTTTTCTTGTGGCTAAAGCTAATTACCGCATATGTCGTCATTTCCGCACCTGTTCCAAATGTTGTTGGGATCAATATCTTGGGCTTGCCGGTAAGCTTGCCAAGATATTTGCAAACATCCAGTGAGCTACCACCACCTAGTCCTATGTAGCATGAAACATCCTTGGCCTCGTACTCCTTTTGTATTCCCTCGACAATTTCAATTGCGGGGTCAGGTGTTACCTTATCATACACTTCATAATTCTTTATTCCCATGTAATCCAACCACTTGTTATATATGTCTGGAGTAGTCGTAGTAATCACAAGGGCGTTATCTGGATAGGGGAACTCCTTTGCAGCGTTTTCGCCAAACATGATCTTTTTTGGCATCATCACTTTCCAAGCCATTAAGTACTTGGTTTATCTTCTTGGTGTTTTATGTTTTACTAGACAAGATGAGAGAGCCTTTTGCTCCATAAAGCTGATTGGATGTCTGATTGTATGATTGATTAATTATTATCTTTGCGCTTTTAGCTGAGCTATTAAATGGTGCTTTTCTATTCTCATAAGATAAACAATTCCAATGACCGTAAAGACTTCGATAGCTTTGGCGAGGATGCCGGCAATGTCGATGCTTTCGGGCTCGTTGTTTGGAGAAAGTGGCGGAGGTAAAATAACCGAGTACGCATACAGCGCAAGGAGAATACCCGTCCCAACAAGTCCAAATAGATTGATAGCCATTTTCTTTCTGTAGTAGAGAGAAGCAGGCTCATTTGATCCCTGGCCTGTTAAAGTCAGAAGAGTGTACACAACGCCGTACACCACCTGCATACCGGCAGCGACCAAAAGAAATATGCTGTATTCAAGACGAAGCGATGCGTGTTCTGCATAAACTGCAAGATGCACGACGCCACCAGCTATTGCAGCAAGCATTACTAAGTATTTTACCGTATCACTCCTCATACTGCTCGGATTTCTACCGTTCTTTTTCATTCTTCTATAATTCCAGATTAGAACTCCCCCTAATACTGAAAGTGGCAAGCTAACTGCAATGGACATCATCACAGTCCATATTGTGCCAATATTTTCGGTTATTGAGACGTTAAAGATCGCTCTATGACAATCACATCCTGCAGTACTGGATATTGTTGTACGAGGCGGGTCAATTCCGTTTTGATTGGCGGGGCCGCCACCATCTTTTGCGACACTGAGTACTATCTGGTAGCTACCAAGCTCAGGAAAGTTGTAAAAGACTTCAAAGTCCCCAATTTCTTGTCTTGTCCAAGGCCAAGCTTCAATGCGTTCACCTGTGGCCGCTGAGTAAATCTCAACCATAGTATCAATATTGTATGTATCCCTACCATCTTGGTCCTGGATGCTAAACATGACAGCTACAGGTTCATTCGGCCCAGCATACTCAGGTTCCAATGCTTCATATGCATAGTACTCCCCTATCTGGCTCCCTCTGTTATTGTAATGTGTAAAATGCTCAAAGTGGGCAGATGCTGGAATAATCAAATGAAGTGGCACAACTAACGATAACAAAACAACCAAACCCGTAGATATAACCAGTCGTCGATGTGTGACCACGGACTATCTTCTATACTAATAGCTTCGTATGTCCGTATAAACTATTAGTCTATGGGGGCATCAGTTGTCCTCGTGGAA
>DAINRW010000233.1:0-2428 GCA_036741615.1 Nitrososphaera sp. | reverse complement strand
TATTGGGAGAAGTGATAGAGGAGATAGCTACCAGCATAGGGGACTTGGCATGAAACTGCTCAAGGAGGCTGAGCGCATCTCAAAGGATGAATTAAGAGTTGACAAGATCGCAGTTATTAGCGCCGTTGGCACAAGGCAATATTACAAAAAGCTTGGCTACCAGCAGGACGGTCCATATGTCTCAAAGGTGTTATAATAAGTGGAAGAAGAGCAGATTGTAATCGGTAAAGGAACCTGGATCGACAAGGTCGCAGATACTTTAATAAAAAGAGAGAAAAAGCTTGGCCACAACTTGAACCTAATAAGGGTTGAGAGTGGCCTGGGCGCATCGGGTATTCCTCACATCGGAAGCATGGCTGATGCTGTAAGAGCCTATGGCATTGCTCTTGCCCTTCAAAATTTTGGCTTCAAGTCAGAACTGATTGCTTATTCAGACGACATGGATGGTCTTCGTAAAATACCTCAGGGTCTGCCAAATTGGCTGCAGGATCATATTGCAAAGCCTGTTTCAACCATCCCTGACCCATTTGGCAGCTGCCATTCCTCCTATGGTATGCACATGAGCAGCCTCCTCTTAGATGGCCTTGATAAAGCAGGGATAAAATATCGCTTTCAGAGTGGCAGTGATTCGTACAGGCAAGGAACTTTAGTGAAGCAAATCGACACAATATTGAAGAGCAGAGTCAAGATTGGGCAAAAAATTGCAGAGTTTGTAGGTCAGGAAAAATATACTGAAGTACTGCCTTATTTTCCGATATGTCATAATTGTGGGAGACTCTACACTGCAGTAGCGCAAGAGTACTTGCCAGATGAAAGAAGAGTTACTTACATATGCAAAGGGGGGAGGATAGGCAAAGAGGAAATCAAAGGCTGCGGCAACATAGGCGAGGCGGACATTGCAAGGGGTGAGGGCAAGCTTGCATGGAAAGTTGAATTTGCCGCTAGGTGGCAGGCTCTAGACGTACGCTTTGAGGCCTATGGAAAGGACATTATGGACTCTGTCAGGGTAAACGATTGGATAGCAGATGAAATACTTGGTTATCCTCATCCGCTTCATGTGAAGTACGAGATGTTCTTGGATAAGGCTGGTAAAAAAATAAGTAAATCTTCGGGCAATGTGCTAACACCTCAAATGTGGCTACGTTATGGCACGCCTGAATCAATACTGTTGTTGTTATTCAAGCGCATTGCAGGCACTCGCCACGTTGGGCTAGATGACGTGCCTACTCTGATGGACGAATATGATTATTATGAAGATGTTTACTTTGGAAAGGTCACTGAGGATAACCCTGCAAAGCTTACAAAGGTAAAGGGAATCTATGAATATATTAACAAGCTACATCCTCCCAAAAAGGCAGATCTACATATTCCGTATCGCTTTATTGCACAGCAAGCGTCAATATTTCCTCCAGATGATGGCAACCGCGACGAAAAGGTGTTCAATCGTTTGCTTAAATATGGCATGGTTAAGGGCGACAGCATTGAAAGTATCAAGTATAAGATCATGCTGGCATCCAACTGGGGCGATGACAATAATGCAAAGAATGACGAAAAGTACGAAGTCCAATTATCAGATTTGCACATAAAAGCGCTGCAAGAATTGATCGAAGCGATGAGACCGTTTAAAGGTATACCTGACTCCCCAGACAATGCTAAGAACCTTCAGTCGAAAGTGTTTTCAATTGCACGGGAGAACGGAATCGAGCCGAAAGAATTCTTTACTTTATTATATAGAATGTTCCTCAATGCCGAGAAAGGACCTAGGATAGGTAATTATATTCTTGATCTTGGGACCGAGAGAGCAACAAGTATGCTCAAAAGATATCTGCCTAGCTGATCGCATTAATTACGGGTGCTTGTTCTCTCGCTTGAAGATTGGTGAATATCTATTCATTTATTTGCAACTTTTTGATTACATTGAAAATATAAAAGAGTTAGACAGACAGATAAATTCCAATTAAGACTCAATTAGGTTTAGTTTTGATTTTAATCAAGATCTCTTAATAGAATATTTCCTTATTTTGCAGATTCTATTTGCAGAATAGTTTCTTCTACACTATCTCAAAAGTCTCGTGTATAAAATGAACTATCAAAGATTAAGATTTGCAGAAAAAGAAAAAGAAGGAAAAAGGAGGTTTAAACAACCTCTTTACGTGTCTTCCTCAGTATGTGCTGGTCTACGCTTCGTCAGTGTCAGTTGCGTTGACTGCGGCGCCTGCGTCATCGTCAGCGTCGTCTCCAGCATCTGCATCTGCATCTTCTCCAGCATCTGCATCTTCTCCAGCATCTGCATCTTCTCCAGCATCTGCATCTTCGCCGTCGTCGGCAGCAGTTACTGTGGCGTTACTTATTTGATTCACAATCTCTGGCTGTAGCGTTTGAGCACTTACAGCATATGATGCGGCAAATGGCGTTCCGTCTGTGTGGA
>DAINRW010000232.1:0-2448 GCA_036741615.1 Nitrososphaera sp. | reverse complement strand
GACACTGGTGGCAGTGCTGTATTGACAGCAACAGCCACAAATAGTAATTCTGGCGACGATGAGCTAGACCCTAACCGTAAGACTTTATTGGAATTTAAGAAGATTGTTCAAGAAGAGCAAAAGACAGGGGATAAGAGAATAGAAGAGATAAACACCAAACTTGATAACGTTAAGAATCAGATAGACGAAGAAAGAACTCAGCTTGATGATCTTAGAGCTAAATTAAAGCAGGTCAACGAGGAAAAAGACAGCGAATACCCAAAATTTGTACAGCTAAGAGAGAGCCTCATGCAGGCGAAGAACCAGATGAAGATTCTAGATGACAAAGTTGGCCCAGTAGCAGCTAAGTTAAGAAAAGAGAGGAGTGATATGCACAACCTTCAGAAGGCACTTGAGCAGATAGAGAGAGACATTCAGACTAAGAAACTTTCGAAGGATGAAGAGCGCAAACTTGTTGCTCGGTCCAAGGAAATCGCAACCAAGCTGCACACCCTGAAGGTGATTCATAAGAAAGAGGATCAGTACCGCACTATTTCGGGGCAGTACGACCAGCTAAGAGATCAAGTTAGAAGAATTTTTAAGTTAAAGGAGGAGTATGGTACCAAAATCGGAAAGCTAAAAGAGAGCCTTGACAACCTGATAAACCTCCGGGAAGGCCTTTATGAGGAGCGTAGACAGGTAATTCACGCAGTACGAGAGGCTGCAGCCAAGCTCGAAATGATTGAGACTCAACTGAACGCTATTGCTTTCAAGAAGTCGCGCATGCAGGCCGCAGAATATCGTCATAAGAGGCAGAAGGAGACTGGAGAGAGGCGAGCAGCACGGCAGGAAGCGATGCAAGAGCGAGCAAAGCGTGACAAGGATTACCAAGAGCGCCGTAACGCGTTGAAAGAAGTGGCACTTCAAAAGATGACAACAGGCAAAAAACTCACATTTGACGAAATGAAGTTGATATTTGGTGATGCAACCTCTGACTGAGATACGTTTTTTTGATAGGCAATTGTAACCTGCCCTTGAAGATGGCAGATAGAATTGAGTACACTGGCAAGGTCTACGTCTATAGTAGTGGCATGCCTGCAGTACACATTCAGCTTACAAAAGAGAGACTAGGTGAGTATGGCGTGGATGAGAATGACATTGAAGTTATTGAGGTTCCAGAAGGTGTCCCCGAAGGGTCTGTAATGGTGACAGTCTGGCCGCATTATTTGTCAGTTGCAAGGGTAAAGCGAGTGCGCGAGGGATCAATCTACGCACCTCAGCTATTCAACATCCAGCTATGATCTAAAACGTTAAATCTTCTGAAAACCCATTCTAGTGGGATGCTGACATTCTTTTGCAAGCGTAATCGCCATGGCGACTGCCCCGGCGATTGGCCAGTAGGGAATGTATGCGGACCCGATCACGATTGCTCGTTTGACGTGGAGAGGGTAAAATGTCAATGCATGTGCCATGATGGGACCTGACTGATTTTGTGACCAAGAAAGAACCAAGAATAGAGAGCGAGAGCAATATTATAACGCCTATGGTGTGGACCTACTCAAACAGGTTTCTTAGGAATGGCCACACCACCACGCAGCTTAAAGAATTTTTTTAAATATCTATCAAAAAAAATGTTATTAATAGAAAGACATTATGCAGGATAACAACTGAAGAAGAATAAATCGAAACGAAGCGTCAGTTAAGAGTAAGATAAATACGCTTTGACCATTATTAGTAGTAAAATTATTCTAATCCATGGGATCATCATTTAGAATTTGAAAGGTTGAACTGACTGCATAGAGAAGTAAAACCGATACATTTGACGAAGTGATTTCTATACTTTCTTCAAGGTGCTTCGCTTTATTTTCTCCTGCAGGAGCATTATAGCCTGAATTAGTGTTTCAGGACGAGGAGGGCACCCAGGGACGTAAACATCAGCTGGTAGTATATTATCTACTCCTGGCAGAACATTGTATGAGTCAAAGTACAACCCTCCAGTGATAGCGCAAGCTCCCATAGCCACTACATATTTTGGTTCAGGCATTTGGTCATATACAACTCTTAGGCGAGGTGCCATTTTTCGGTTAACTGTGCCAAGAACTATTATCAAATCACACTGTCTGAGAGAACCAAAAGCTTCAAGAACGCCGAAGCGTTCCAAGTCATAACGAGGACTCGATGCAGCACCAAGCTCAACACTACAGCACCCAGTCTCAAGATGAACTGGCCATAACGAATACAGCCTTCCCCAATTTACCGCTTGACCTAGGGGTTTATCAACCGCCTTTATCAAAACATCACCTAATTTGCCGATAAATGCACCGAAGCTGGCGCTAGGATCAATAAGCTTAGGGAAATTTTCTTCTTGAGGAGACAAATTATCCATATCATAGTTTCTGTCTGATAGGCTAAAAGGATTAGAGAGAAAGGTATCTATGAGTGTCTCCTGTACTAGCTTTCAATCTTAGT
>DAINRW010000231.1:0-2475 GCA_036741615.1 Nitrososphaera sp. | reverse complement strand
TGCTTTTTTAACAAATTCCGTTATAGAACTATGTAACCGCGTATATAACAGCTAAGTTCTGACCCTCGCGAAAAATACTCGGAAGAAGTTATCCCACCTCTTAAATCTAAGAATTTCAATATCCTATTCCTACCCCCAAATTCCTCCATAAAGTATAGCATGCTGCATATAGTTGGATTTGATCAAAACTTCTCTCCGAGGTAAGGTCATGTCACTTTCATCAGAATATCGAGGATAAACAAATTATAAGGAGGTGGACAAGAAAGTCTCAATACGCATATGGTTTTTGGCAGGGACATCCGGCTCGCGAGGATATTGAATGACGGCAAAATGCTATGCATACCTATGGACCATGGTATAAGCAATGGTCCGATCAAAGGTCTAGAGGACATCCACAGTATAATCTATCAATGCTCTTCTGCGGGACTCACCTGTGTCCTTGTCAATAAAGGTATAATCAAAAGTTTGCCGAGGCCACCGAATATTGGATTAATTGCACACTTTTCTGCTAGTACTTCTATAGGCCCGGCGCCAAATAGGAAGATACTAATGGGAAGTGTTGAAGAGGCGATTAGGCTTGGAGCTGATGCAGTTTCTCTCCATATTAATATCGGTTCAAAGGAAGAGCCGGAAATGCTACAAAAGCTAGGAATGATATCTGATAAGTGCGACGAATGGAGCGTGCCTCTTGTAGCTATGATGTACCCACGAGGAGAGAACATTAAGAATCCCCATGACCCGGAGATTGTGGCACATGCTGCAAGAGTAGGTGCTGAAGCCGGAGCAGATGTTGTAAAAGCAGTATATACAGGCGACCCAGATTCATTTAAAAGAGTTGTCCGAAGCTGTCCTGTCCCCATAGTAATCGCTGGAGGACCCAAGGCCAGCACAGACAGAGAAATCTTGGAGATGTGCGAGGGTGCAATGATGGCGGGGGCAAAGGGCGTGACGTTTGGCCGCAACATCTTTCAACATAGAAATCCGCCCGCAATCGTGCGCGCATTATACAAGCTCATAATAGAGAAAAGAAATATTAGAGAGGCTATGAAAGAACTTGACTGATTTCGAACCAAAGCAGCTGATCATAAAGCCAATCCTCGCAAAAGAATTTTCTATCAAACAATTTCTCTCAAAACTAAAGGGGAAGAGTGACTTAATACTCAACATAGATCCCAAGTTAACTGGCGGGACTGTCCGTACCATATATGACTCTGAGGATGCTGACATCGTCATTTGCCCAACTTTGGATCAGTTGGATTCTCTCAAGTTATCAGGCAAGAGTGTGGCTTATTACAAAAAAGTCATGAGCAATGTTGACATAGACGACATAGAAAGAGCGTCGAAGAGCGGAGCAGAATTCGTAATCATTGATGCACCAAATTGGAAGATAATCCCGCTCGAAAATATTATTGCCAAACTGCACCACTCTGAGACAAAAGTCTTCGCCACAGCAAAAAACTCTCAGGAGGTTGCCACATTGTTTACGGTACTGGAATTGGGAGTCGACGGAGTAATCTTATCAACGGATAGCGAGGAGGAAGTTGAGAGGGTGAGACAGCAGCTAACAACTATAAGATTTCCAATCTCATCAGCTAGGATCATTGAGGTAAAGGACGTTGGAATAGGGGAGCGTGTGTGTGTAGATACTGCATCCATGATGAGGATGGGAGAAGGCATGTTGATTGGAAGCAAATCAAACTTCATGCTTTTAGTACACAATGAATCAGTAGGCTCCTCCTTTACTTCGCCTCGGCCATTTAGAGTAAACGCAGGCGCAGTATACTGTTACACAATAGTGCCAGGTGGGACGACGCGCTATCTCTCTGAGATTGAATCGGGAAGCGAAGTGTGGATTGTAAACGAAGAAGGAGTCGCAAGAATTGCAGTGGTTGGCAGATCAAAGATAGAAACGAGACCTCTCAGATTAATCCGCGCCGAGATCGGTGGCCAGCAAGGTACTGTCATTTTACAGAATGCTGAGACGATCCGTCTGATATCTAAAGATGGAAAATTGTTGTCAGTCACTGAAGTAAGAAGTGGTGATGAAGTATTGGGCTATGCCAAGCAAGCCCATGGTCGCCACTTTGGGATGGAAGTCGATGAATTCATCGTAGAAAAATGACTACCAGTATCAATATGGGATGAGCACAAGGCAACAAAGAAAGTTCGCTGACACAGCACAGAGCAGGGAAGATGAAACTGAACGATGTGAGAAACCCCTTAAATATTTTGATGTATTATATCTAAGGCACCCAACATCTAACAAGAGGAGGACTCCTCTGACGCAATTGAGGCTGGTGCAAAGGCTACAGCCCACAAGGTGTCAGGCCCCGCTAGAGATATGGGTCGAAAATGCGACAAGGAGAAGTTAAAGGAGAAGTACGAGAAATAGGTGGACTAGGACTTGGATTTGGGCTCCAGTTTTGGGTTCGTCTCTCTTCCTTCTCCTTTCTTTTCCTTGCCATTCTTCTGCTT
>DAINRW010000230.1:0-2480 GCA_036741615.1 Nitrososphaera sp. | reverse complement strand
TGGTTGTTTCTGTATTGGTTATTCCCAGAGTTCTGCACACTGAAAGGTTATGGAAATCCAAAGGCAGTTTGGAAGGCATCATAACTGCTGCATTTTTTGCAGCAGCTGGAATCGCAGCATTTCTGGGGCTATCGCCTATTGTAGGCGCATTTGCAATTGGTATGGCAGTAGCAAGTACTAGGATTATCAAGCAGGTTCACGAATATGTTGACAAGCTACAGATAATCTTTGCACCATTATTCTTCGCTATTATAGGAGCTCAAGTGGATCTGAGGGGTGTAAATCTAGACGTACTTTTCTTGGCTGGAATTATAATAGCAATTGCTGTCGTTACGAAATTGATAGGCTGTGCGCTGCCATCACTTCTCTTTCTTAAAGACAGGCCAAGTTCAATGAGAGTTGGAATTGGTATGGTATCAAGAGGAGAGGTAGGATTGATTGTGGCTGGAGTAGGTGTATCATCAGGCGCCTTGACTAACAACATCTATACAGCAGTAATTATCATGGTTGCTGCTACTACTATAATAACACCAATTTGGCTCAAAATAGCCTACAAAAAAGAATCCCCTCAACCTGCTCAGGTGAGCTCTAATGAAGTATGAAACACTTTTGAAGGTTAGTATATGCTCAATTTTATATTTTTCCGGATCCCTCATCTGCACAGTGTATGCGATGTCAGGCAACAAGCAAAGATCCAAGTTATGCTATTATATCTGAAAAAAAACAGAGTAACATGAAAAGGACTACGACAATTCCTACAATACCAGGAGAACCACTAAAGGGCGAGACGACGACTATAATAATTCCCCTAAGGCTTAGAGGCATTTAGGGATTCTTTTGTTTAAGATAGTTGAGGTAATATTTCTTGGCCTCGTTGTCATAAAACAAACACCTCAAGAGTTCCTTGCTCAACTTATTGACGCAATAAATGGCTTCCTAAATAATCCCCTCTTCGCAGAATATGGCAGAATAGGCTTGTTTATAAATGGCATATTCTCAACTTTTATTCCTTTTCCTCCAGAGCTCACTGCCATAAGTCTGGTATTCGCAGGCATCTCCAGGATTGAAATATTGCTAATATTGGTAACAGGCTGGATCATCGGAGCAGCGCTTGGCTATTACGCTGGACTGTACGGTAAGAAGCTAGTCGCCATATTCAAAGGCAAATGGAAACAGACAGAAGAAGAGTCCCAAGAAGAGGATGTGGCAGATATTGATGAGGATATGACAGTGTCAGGACACAACCATAATATCCAGAATAATACTACTGAAGACGGTCGCCTGAATAAAACAAAGGGTGAGGGCAAGCATAGCCGATATCGTCAACTTTTGGAAAGATACGGATGGGCAATAATCTTTGTGTCACCATGGATTCCGGTTTTAGGTGATATCATACCAGTTATTGCCGGAGCAAAAAGATATGATTTCAAGAAATTTATGATAGCTATAGCAGCAGGTAAGATAGTTAGGGCAGCAGCGATGATTTTTTTAGGAAGCTACCTAGCATCAATTTCTTCACCTCCCTGGATTTGAGTGTTAGAAATAAAAATAATCTGTTCTCTTAATTAGAAGTCGTAGTAGAGAAAGCATGCAGCGGCCATCTTGTGTGAGATGAACGATATTGCACAAATTACACGATCACACAATTATTAGGGATGCATAGTTTGAAATTAGCTTTAATAATTTTTTATTATACCTACATATATCGTTTGTAAAAATAGTGGGGTCGGCCGGATTCGAACCAGCGGCCTCCAGCGCCCAAGGCTGGCATCATACCATGCTAGACAACGACCCCATTATCTGACAAAACCTTCCCTGTCGGAGTGCAATTTTAATCTAATGAATAAGATAGGCATTGCCATGTTTAACTAAACGAAATCATAACCATTGTCAACATCATGAAAGGTTGCAGGGGGTCGTGCTTATTTTTTTCTCGCTCTGATCTAGTTCTTTTCTTTTTCTTTTTCATCTAATAAAGACTAATACAATTTTCAAGCTATGAGCATCCTCCTATTGATACCTTCAGTCTCCCTATAGTGAGAGAAACTAGAACAACTGAGAGTGACATTTACACGATAAAGAAAAAGATAAGATAAGAAATAACAAATTGTATGTCAGGATGTGGTTCCCTTAGGTTCTAAAAGTTATGAAGATATGCTGTTCTGCACTTTTTCTTTCTGTATCTGCATATAACATTGGTCCTATTATGATGAGTTCACTATAATCTCGTCGCTATTGCTAAAAGTCCCCGTATACGGTTCTATGTCGGTATTGTGCGAGATTCCTTCAAGTTCTTCTTCCTCTTCGTTATCACCAACTTCTCCACTATCTTCTTCATCATCTATTTCCCCTTCTCTCACTTCTATTATTCCTGAGTCCACAATCTCCACTTGACCGCCTACCCCCGAGCCCTCCTGAGATATCAGGGCATTATCAAAATGTTGTTCTCGGATTATAATGCTGGAATCTCCGGATAAGTG
>DAINRW010000229.1:0-2491 GCA_036741615.1 Nitrososphaera sp. | reverse complement strand
CACACCAAACCATTATGTCTTGACAAGACAATTAGTAGTTTAGTTCCTAAATTTAGTAGAACGGCTAGTCGTGATGTTAAGGTAATCTAATCGAGATTTGGAAAAATCTTTGGTTAAGTAAACCTAATGCGAAAAATTATCTTCACCTTTATGCTGAATTAGGTTATTTGATACTCGGAGGAATTTTATATATACCATTTGGTGCCAAGAGCTTAGAGACAAAAATGTCTAAAAATAGCCAACAAAAAGGCGTTAGTTTAGTAATTATGTTACTTCTTCTGACAGTTTCACCAACTCTTGTGCTTAGTTCTGATAATAATATTGTGAGATTAGCACAGGCGCAGAGCTCAAATCAAACATCATCTTCTGCCACTATTGCAGCTGATTCTCAACCTCCTCTTCCCTCTCCTACATCTACTCAATCTATTCAAAACACATTTCACGCAAACGGAGTTATTGGAACTCTGGTTCTAGACCCCAATGAAATTTCAGATGTGCCTCCTCCTTCAAAGTTCTTTGGGACAGTCGTTGGTGGAAATTGGAGCCTTGATGTTGTGAATAGGAATATTCAAAACTTAACGGTGAACCTGCTAAGCATAAGACCAAATGGGACACTAGCAGAAGCTGCGCTAATTAGCATTATTACAAATGATACAGCGGCAGCTACATCAGGTGCAATCCTTTCAAATGCTACTATTACTTCTTCTGTAGCAACAAACAACACTACAGATAACAACAATACCTCTATCTCCACTTCTAATAATACAGATGTCCTTCAAGGAATTGCAAACATAAGCATAAATGGAACAGAGAGGTGGAGGGATGTTCCTTTTGCTCTTACCATAACGGGTAACACACTGATTAACATTTCAATTGATAGCACAAGGACAGAGAACCAGTTTGGTGGTCTTCCTATACATGGTATCATTATGTCAATGACTGACGAGAATGGACTAAACCTCTTGCCAGGTTTACCATACTTTATCTCAGGAACAACACCAATGACTGCTGGTAACTTTGGACCACTGCCACCAAGCGGAGGTGCTGGAGGTCCTCCTCCAGGCGGTCCAGGATTTGGACCACCGCCTCCACAATTTTCAGATGAATCTATTGGCACTGTCGCCACAAATCAAACCTGCAGCGTTACCCCCTCCATAATAGAGGAAGAAGAAGAGGATGAGCAGGTGGCTACCACACCTCAAGCAACAGAAGGCCCATACTTTGTTGACGAAATGCTGAACCGTTCAGATATCATAGTTGACCCATCTGATGGCTCAATACAGCAAGGCATACCTCTTAGAGTGGCATTAAATGTCTACGACGTCAATGAAGGCACATGCATTCCCATACAAGGAGCTTTAGTAGACGTTTGGCATGCGAATGCTTCTGGAGCTTATTCTGACGTTGAACAAGCAGGCACTGCAGGAACGAAATTCCTAAGAGGTTATCAGATTACTGACGAAAATGGAACCGTTCAATTTACCTCAATATACCCTGGATGGTATCAGGGAAGAACTGTGCATTTGCATTTCAAGATACGGATGTTTGAAGGTTCGGAGCCGACACTAGAATTTACATCTCAACTCTACTTTAACGATACAATTACTGACCAAGTGTATTCACAACCTCCCTACAGCGACAGAGGTCCACGTGATGTAAGAAATAATCAAGATGGTATCTTTAATGGGGCGTCAACTGACGGATTGGTGCAAAGCAATGCTGGAGAACATCTGATGTTCAACCTTAGTGAACAAGACCAAGGCTATCTGGGGACATTCAACATTGGACTGAAGCTGAATCAAACATCACAGCAACAACAACAACAAATTGAATGATAATGTTGTCTATGTCGCTGACCCTCTTTTTATTATTTGAATCTTATTTTATGTGGTCGATAATAAAAATTGAAAATCGAAATAGGGGCAGACTGTCAAAGCTTGGCAGCATCTGACACAGAAGAGATTAAAAAGACAGTCATCATAAATGCTAGTCCAGACGTAGTCTTCAGAGCACTTATCGACGAAACAGAGCTTACGCAATGGTTTTCAAGCGAAAGAACAGTTCTTGAGCCACAAGTTGGAGGCGCTTGGATGTTGAAAAATTGTAGGTCTGACATTGGTAACATCCATACAATGCGAGGCAAGATATTGGAAATAATCCAAGACAAAAAACTGTCCTATACATGGAATTTCGACGAGTATCCAGATATGCCAGAGACAATTGTCACATGGACGATAGAGCTTCTGGATGGAGGGAGAATATCTGAAATAAAGCTGGTGCATTCTGATTTGGCTAACAACAACTTTGACGACACAGAAAAGAATTGGTCTTACTTCATTGGAAGACTTGTAGAACACTGCAAAGATAAGCAGTGGCCATCCTATGACCTTGGCCAATAACATCGAGGACATCATCAACAGATTTTTTCATGTGTTTGTGGGACCTTCCTGTGTTGGGGCTTGACCCTGAGGAGGTCCAAGTTGGCCTCCAC
>DAINRW010000228.1:0-2525 GCA_036741615.1 Nitrososphaera sp. | reverse complement strand
CTGAAGTGCAAGACCATGATAGAGCGCCAAAATTATTCGGGAGACAGCTTCAATTTCGAAAGGGTTATCCAAATCAATGAACCCTCTTGTGTTGGCATTCTCCAAGACTATCTTAATATCGCCCACGGTATGATTAATGGAGGCGTTGAACTCTTCTTTGATCTTTTTACTTCTCCTAGCTGCACACCATGTCTCAAATATTAGACCAAAGAAATCGGGATTTGCAGCCATGTCTTTTTTGAAAAAGACCGATGCGCCATCAATTAGTTCATCGGCAGATTTTGCTTCAGATAACGCATCTTTTGAAGGCTGGATCATTGAACTAGACTTGGTGGCAAGAGCCGTACTTACTAATTCTTCTTTGTCTTTGAAGTAATAATGAAGCAAGCTCTTGTAGACTTGTGCGTGGTTTGCAATGTCTACGATACTCATATTATCATATCCTTTCTCGGATAGGAGTTGTATAGTTGATGACAGTATTTTTGCGACCTTCTCGTCCCTATTCTGCTTCATGGGACTAGATTACGCATTCTAGTATATTACATTGGTCGTTTGACCGCCCAAAAATTTATATTTCTACAATCATAAACATTGGGCGGATGACCAACCAAATACTAAGCAAAATGACAAACAAGAATAAAAGAGTGATTGTCGTCGGTGGCGGACTTGGAGGTCTTGCAGCAGCAGCTCTTCTGGGAAGAGATGGCTTTTCTGTGTCCCTTTACGAGAAGACACATTCCCTAGGTGGGAGAGCGGTATGTAAAAGAATAGCTCAACACTGGCTTGATTCAGGCTTTCATTCGTTACGACGTGCGGACAAAGGACCTGCTGCCATTGTGCTCGAAAAAATTGGAAAGCCGATAGAGTTGGCAACAAAGTATTCTGACGGAGTCGTCCCAAAGACGTATCATAATGGAAGGTTGGCGAATTCTCCACTTAGCGCTGGACAATTGTTGTTCAAATACCCACTGCTGAGCTTCATACAAAAAACGCATATGATGATGCTAATGCAGAAAATCAAAAAGATTCCGATGGATAGGCTGGACCATATGACAATTGCTGAATTGCTAGGTGCAGCAAAAATTCATGATAAGAATATCATCGCACATATCAAGCAAATGATTGCAATAGCATACTACTGTGAGCCTAATCTTGACAGGATATCTGCTGGAGAGCTCGCGCGTTATCTTTCACAATGGCCATATGACGTTGGCTTTCCAAAGGGAGGATGGAAGCAGATAATCGACAAGCTGCAGGAAGCGATTTTGGAAAATGATGGGGAAATCAAAACTGGAAAGGAGGTAAAACGCGTATTGATAAGCGACAATGTTGGAGACATGACAAAAGCAACAGGTGTTGTATTTCAGGATGGAATGAAAGAAGGGGCCGATGCTGTTATCCTGAACACTCCCTTAAGTGTAGTTCCAAGGCTGCTACATGAACATTACCTGCCAGAAAAATTGATGAAGGCGATAGATGGTGGCGTAAAGACTTCCGGAGCGGTCGTAATGGATGTGACAGTAAAGAAAGATAAGAGTCTAATAAGAGACAAGACCGATTCTGTAATCACCCTAGATCCTTGCATCATCTTCCGTCTTAACTCAAAGTACGATCCAAGTATTGCCCCAGAAGGACATGATCTGCTCAGCGCATGGATTCCTATAGACAGTAGTAAAAGCAAAGATAAGGAATATGTAGATGCAAAATTCAAAGAACTTGAGGAGGCCATGCATGCTATCTTTGCAAACCTCGACGACAGTTCAACGAAGATAATTCGAAAAATGGTTTTTGAATCTGCGATCGGCTTCTATCCCTCTCCTGCAATGACTCAGCCAAAGCGGCCCAGTGTAATCTTTCCTAATGTCAAGAACCTCTACTTGGTAGGCGATGCAACAGATGCTGCAGGGATAGGAGGTTGTTCCGATATCGCATTCAACTCTGCCCTAGAATGCCATAGAGAGCTATCAAAACCCGAGAGTAATTCGCTCCAACCAATAATTGTTTAGAATACATAAACAGATTCTCGGCTGGTGGCTATAACCAATGACATATTTCTTGTTCTTGATATGTACCTAAGGAATTGTAGCAAATAATAAGTGATTAGTTGTATGCAGTTTTATACAGACGCTTTGGGATCGCAAGGTTCGTCGCCACCCGGCAAAGACTTGTTTTCGGCACAATCCAAAGAATATGCAAGTTCAAGACCTACCTATCCCCGTGGATTATTCGACTTTATTGTTGGTCTGGTTGACGAGAAGAACTTGGCATGGGATTGCGCTACAGGAAACGGACAGGCTGCTGTTATACTCGCAGATTATTTCAAGGAAGTAGTTGCCAGCGATATCAGCGCAAGACAGTTAGAAAATGCGCAGCAAAAAAGTAATATCGCATATCAACTATTTCACGCAGAAAATACACCGCTTGAAGACAATAGCGTAGACCTGATTACCGTTGCCCAGGCGCTTCACTGGTTTGATTTTGACAGGTTTTACTGTGAAGCAAGAAGAGTTTTGAGAAAGAGAAAA
>DAINRW010000227.1:0-2543 GCA_036741615.1 Nitrososphaera sp. | reverse complement strand
ACCTACCGTAAGATCTTGGTGTGGAATAAGGATTTATAGGGGCTAAGGAAATTTCCGAACTACTATATGGCCAAGGTTTACGATGTTCCTGCTGATAAGCTGATAGCCAAACTAGCTGATCAGCTGAAGAAGGACAAAAAAATAGATCCCCCGACTTGGTCGCAATTTGTCAAGACGGGTCCGCATGTACAAAGAATACCCCAAAATAGAGATTGGTGGTACGTCCGCTGCGCTTCTCTACTCAGAAAGATTTATCTTCATGGTCCTCTTGGAGTAGCCGACTTGAAAGTTGCCTATGGCGGCAGGAAAAAGAGTGGATACAACCTTGCCCACCATCGGGATTCTAGTGGCGCTATCATTCGCAATGCTCTTCATCAATTGGAAGCATCCGGCTACATTGTCAAGGTACAGAGCAAGGGCAGAATAATTTCAAGTGAAGGAATGAAAAAAATGGATAGACTGGCTACTGAAATTCATAAAGAGCTCGTCAAGACTATGCCGCAGCTCCAACGCTACGCATAAGACTATGTCTGTCTCTCCACCATCACAACCAAATGATGAGGAGATAAGGAGGCGTGAAGCCGAGGCTGCGGCCATGCGCCAGCGGGTCTTGCAGGTAGTCCTCGATCCTCAGGCACGCCAGCGGCTGATGAATATCAGACTTGTCAAGCCTGATCTTGCATCGACTGTTGAAAACTACCTTATCAGTGCCGCTTCTTCAGGCAGGATCAACCGCCCGCTAACTGATGATGAATTAAGACAACTACTGTTGCGTATTCAGCAGCCAAAGAAAGAATTTCGGTTTGAAAGGCGGTAAACACTCTCAAATGCTCTATGTACTCGACAGTTTGAACATGAGTTAACTATTTAAAGTGTGAGACGTGTTTGCTGTTGTATGAAGGCAGCAGTATTTAGAGAGTACAGTAAGGATCCGACAAAGAATGTCAAAATTGAAGATATTGACGTTCCAAAGATAAAGTCTTTTGAAGTTTTGATAAAGGTTGAAGCGGCAAGTTACAACTATAACGATCTTTGGGCCATATGGGGAGAACCAATAAAGACACCACTTCCACATATTTCAGGAAGTGATGTCGCAGGAACAGTAGTTGAAGTTGGCCCCGATGTCCAAAAAATCAAGGTTGGTGATAGGGTAGTTTCGCATTCTAATTTGAGCTGCAGAGTATGCTATGAATGCACCTCTGGCAGAGAGTTCGACTGCACTGAGAGGCTTGTATGGGGATTCCAGACAGGCCCGTTCTGGGGAGGGTTTGCTCAGTATACCCGTCTTCCTGAGGTGAATGTTGTAAAGATTGCCGACAACGTTTCATTCAATGATGCAGCAGCAGTTTCTATGGTGGGCATGACATCTTGGCACATGTTAGTTGGCCGCGCCAAGATTAAGCCGGGCCAAGTCGTGCTCATTATGGGTGGAGGTTCAGGCGTTGGTATGGTGGGCATTCAGATTGCTAAATTGTACAACTGCACAGTCATTGCGACTGCAGGCAACAAGGACAAGATGGATAAGTGCATGGAGCTTGGAGCAGATTATACCGTCAACCATCGTGAAGCCGATTGGTATAAGAAAGTACGCGAAATAACAAAGAAGATGGGGGGTCAACCCGGCGTTGATGTGGTCTTTGAGCATATTGGCAAATCTGTGTTTCCGCAAGAAGTTGGGCTGCTTAAGATGGGCGGCTCACTCGTTGCGACAGGCGCAACTACAGGATATGACTCGACTATTGACTTGAGGTTCTTGTTCTTTAAGGGAACCAACCTGCTCGGCTCTACTCAGGGCACTAAAGCAGAGCTTGAAGATGTAATACATTGGGTTAGTAAGGGAAAAATCAAACCAGTAATAGATACTATCTTGCCATTTAGCAACATGGTGGAGGGCCATGTAATGATGGCAAATGCTCAACAGTTCGGCAAGATCTTAACGACTCCGCAGAGCCTATAAAAACACCTCCTTTTATTTTTCTCTCCTTATGTTTCGCAGCCTGATTTTTGTTCCTGGCAATAGCAGGCGCTTTGTAGAAAAAGCCAAGACACTTCTCGCAGATATAGTCTGCTTTGACTTAGAAGACTCTGTGCCTGACAACGAAAAGGACACAGCACGAAGGATCATAGCAGAAGCGTTACTAGCACGACGACAGGAGTATGGCAGCAGCCATGTCTATGTGAGGACAAATTCGCCTGAGTCGGGACTTGTAACAGATGACCTAAAAGCTGTTCTGCAAAAGGGAATAGCTGGTATAGTGGTGCCTAAGGTCAATGATGCTTCTGAGATGCTTGAGATCAAAAAGTATGTTGTCATGCTTGAAAAAGAAAGAAAGACTGATAAGATTGCATTAGTGCCTTCAATTGAAACGGCAAGAGGAGTTGTAAATGCCTACTTGATTGCAAGCGCCGATGAGCGAATAAAGGCTCTTGTTTTTGGAGTCTTTGATTTTCTTTATGACATGCGACTTGACTACGATGAGCACGACCCTGCAGGATATTCTTATGCGCGTGCAAAGATTCCAGTTGATGCAAGAGCTGCAGGC
>DAINRW010000226.1:0-2546 GCA_036741615.1 Nitrososphaera sp. | reverse complement strand
GAGGTGTCTTATTCTGCATTTGTCTAAGATTACTTAGGCAAGACGCCTTATTATGCGCGGTCTATGGATTGTCCTACTACATTATTTATTTTTTATATAAAGAACTGGTCGTTCAGTTCCGCAACTGCGGCATGAACCCATTACGTATTCAATCTGTTTACCGCAACTTAGACAATTTTGGACTTTTTCTGATGTTGATATCACGCTGTCATAGTGCCATAATTGTATAAAGGCGTCTATGGGGTCAGACTAGCTAAGAATTAATACATTAATTTATTACTACAAACCCTTTTGCAACAACAATTTTTTTCTAAAATCCTGTTCTCTTGGCTTCAAGTTGGATTTTGATTTCTTTATAGATTTGTTGCAATGAATCGGGCATTGATTTTTGAAGTTGGTCTATGGCTTTGAGCATACAGTCTATCGCTACTTTATTATCGGCTAATTCAAAGTTAAGGCTAGGATTTCCAGTATCCTTCTGCTGCTGGAGCGGTTCGATAAGCTTACAAGCAGGGTCAACACACATTGTCTTTGCAATTTGTGCAACATGTCTTGCCCAGTCGTCAAAAGTTTGAGGGTCAAATCCTTTTTGATAATCATCTAAGAACCTTTGAATATCATCCCATCCCTCAATCTTAAAGCCCATTTTTGCAGATATCTAGAAAATGTCTATTTATTTTTTACCTGTAGTAGACGGGATAATAGTTTGGCTTTGACCTACCAAAATGGAGCAACCAAAGCGAAAAACTCCTATGCAACGTTACCAAAGCATAGTAGTGTTGCATTGACGGTTGTTCGTTGGGGTTGTTGCAGAATGGTTGGCGGGATAAATTTGACAGCTTTTTCTTAGGTACTAAAGCACGCAGGATGATAAATACCATAACCTCAAAGGAGAAGAGCTATGATGGCAACATCAACAACTCCAGAATTCGAAGATTGTCTCAAATTCGAAGACTGTCGAAATTGCGGCAAAGAGATTCAATACGTAATGGGTTCATGCCGCAATTGTGGAGCGGAACGACCATCTGCTTATAAGCATCCTAATGGACAAATCTAGCCAGCCAGATATTTGATACCGTTGAGGAAATAGCAAAGCGTCATGCTGTAAATATGAAGAAAATTAGCACGGAAATAACCGAAGCATATTCCTCTATCTCTGCAGCAGACGAGATAATAAAATACGCTAAACGAAAGGATGTGGACCTAATTGTGGTAGGCATTAGGGCAGGTCAGGAATGAGAAAGGCTTTACGGGGAAGCGTTGCATGAACGTTCTGACTTTTGGAAAGTCTATCTGACTGGCTATTTGCAACCTATTATTAGATATGGGCTTCGGGGTCGATATTGCTTCCTTATGGGAAACTAAAATTCCTTTTTTGGTTACCCTTTCTTTTCTTATATATCCCTCCTCGGTAGAGTTATTAAGTATTAAACGAATTGAGTATTGCTTTGAACTCAAATAAGGTCAGCTTGCCAAACAAAATTTTTGGCACTGTTCTTGCCCATAGCCTTCGGGGCAGGATGCTTTCAAGAACCGAGCTGCAGACACTGGCAGAATCCAGAGATATTGAAGAGCTAGTGACCAGAATGAAGAATACGGTTTATCTCGACGCTCTTGCCAAACTTACGAAGCCCTACACAGCAGAGACGCTTGAAGGCGCGCTGCGCGAACATCTTGTCAATCAGCATGCCAAGATAGTCAACATTGCAAACGGCTCTGCAGTTCTTAATGCTTACTTCGTGAAATATATCACCCTTAATCTGAAAGTAATTCTCAAAGGCAAGGCGATGAATAAGACCTATGAAGAATTACTACCAAAAGTCAACATGAGAGCAGAAGAGCTTGTAGGACGCAGAGATCTGGTAGTCAAAGCACTAGTAGCAAAGGATTTTGAGGAAGCTGTCAATTCACTTGCGGGAAGCGAATTTGGAGAAGACGCACGAAAGGCTGCTCAAGCATACAAGGAGAAAGGCGACATCCGCGTGTTTGATACTTATCTGGATCATGCTTTCTACAAATCCCTTGACAGGGCCGTTGCGTTTGAATCCAAACTACAGGATGTGCAAAAACTGATCGGAATTGATATCGATTCATACAATATCCTTTCAGTACTTAGGGGCAAGTTCTGGGGCCTAAGCCCAAACGAGGTCAATGACTTGATAGTTACCACTACAACCAAGGTGCCCAAGGATGTACTCCAAAGGATGATAAATACTGAAAAGATTCAGGAAGCGATAGGCGAACTTGCAGGTACTATCTATAAAGAGTTTATCCCCCGTACCGCTGCAAATGACATTGACGCTATAATGCAGCTTGAATCAGCTTTTCAGAAAGAGTCGCTCAGGCGTATGATGAACTCATACCGAACTGTGTTCACTGTCGCTAACATGCTTGCATCAATTAAGCTGATGGCTTATGAAATCAAAAACCTTGCATCTATTGCAGCGGGTGTGGAGCAGAAGATAACGACCGATAAGATAATGGCATCTTTGATACGTGCAGAATAATAATATTTGGCAAAATCAACTTTACTCTCATTTCAAGGG
>DAINRW010000225.1:0-2580 GCA_036741615.1 Nitrososphaera sp. | reverse complement strand
GAGTGCGAAGAACTATACTTTGGCTCGTATGAAATGTATAAGAAGTTCAGTACTTATTGGATGGATGGTAAGGGCGCCCAAGCACCAAATGTCATGATAGACAAGTGCTCATGCCCCAATAATTGTGGGCTTTGCACGAACCACCTTTCACATTCTGGGCTTTCTAACATGATAATCACTAACAGATGTGATCTGACCTGTTGGTACTGCTTCTTTTACGTCAAGAAGGGTCTTGAAGGCGCTTATCTATATGAGCCAAATATGGAGCAGATAAGGGCTATGATGAAGACTCTCAAGGCGGAAAAGCCGATTGCAGGTAACTCTATTCAGATCACAGGTGGCGAGCCGATGCTCCGAGATGACATTAATGAGATTATCAATATAATGAAGGAGGAGGGTGTTGACCATATACAACTTAACACTAATGGTATCAAACTAGCTACGTCACCAGAAACGATGCGTCAAGTGAGGATGGCAGGTGTTAACAATCTTTACCTTTCGTTCGACGGTGTAAGCCCAAGGACGAACCCAAAGAATCACTGGGAAATTCCATACACATTGGAATCGGCAAGAAAGTGTGGAATGACTGTAGTATTTGTCCCAACTGTCATCAAGTCGATCAATGACCATGAACTTGGTCAAATCATCGGGTATGCTCAGAAGAACCTAGATGTGGTACATGCTGTCAACTTCCAACCTGTGTCCCTTACAGGCAGGATGACAAAGAAAGAGCGTGAAAAATACCGAATTACAATTCCTGACTGCATTGAAAGGATTGAAGAGCAAACGAATGGTGAAATTTCAAAAGATGCATGGTTTCCAGTTCCCTCATGCATGCCCATGACAAATGTGATTGAGGCCTTTAGTAAGAAACCTAAGTATGAATTGTCAATACACTTTGCATGTGGTGCAGGCACATATGTATTTGAGGATCAGGATACAAAAAAACTCATACCACTCACGTCATTTGTTGACATCAAGGGAGTACTTGAATACTTTGAAGAAAAGGCTGATGAGATTAAATCTGGTGCCAATAGATACTGGGCATTGCTTGAAGTTGTCCGCAAGCTAAAGCAATTTGTTAACAAAGAAAAGCAACCAAGAGGCCTGGACTTAGCAAGAATGTTCTCAAGCATTCTGCTCAAGCGCAACTTTGACTCCGTAGGCTCATGGCACGTAAGATCACTTTTCCTTGGCATGATGCACTTCCAAGATAAGTACAATGAGGATCTTGAAAGACTTCAGAGATGTGACATCCATTATCTCACTCCTGACCTTCGAATTATCCCATTCTGTGCATTCAACGTCATCCCAGAATGGTATCGCGACAGAATCCAGAAGAAGTATAGCATTCCTGTTGAAGAATGGGAGAAGGCTCATGGTCAGACATTGGAGGCGGGCCTGTATCGAGGCTTAATGAGAAGGGGTAAGCCTGAAGCTCAGATGGGTTGCGCACTATCAGAAATGCATAAGGCCGTTGCTTTAGAACAAGCAGACGATCATAAAGGAGTAGAGCTACGTAATAACATGGCTGGTGCGTAAAGACAAATCTTTTTCTTTTTCTCTTTTTGTATATAGTGACTCTACACGCTCACGTTTCGAGTCAATTTCAATCTTGAAATAAAAATATTCTCCTCTATGTTATGACGATGAGTATGTCTATTTTCCGCAGAAAGAATTATCCTGATGATAGGATGACAATGATGATACCTATGTTGAAACAAGGTTCTCTGCTAATGTAGTAAAGCGTGCATCTAAAGTTGTCAATGCCTTGGATGTTTTCAGATTATGATTCATAGAGCTCAGGTTTTTAGAGGAGAAGCAGAAAGATATCTATCCTTAACACAACTATGATCCCGATATTCTATTGTCAGTAACTTGACTAACCTATTTGCTTCTATTGACTACTCCCGATTGTGGATATTGCTCTGCCCTCCAATGCCATGGACTGTATAAAAAAATATTGACTGTTGCATTATTGAAACTTAAAATTGGATAGGCTATCTGGTCCATCCATATGGATCTAAAGCAGTGGTGTCAGCTCGACGAGCAGATATACGTTGCAGAAATGGATGAGCGATATAAACAACACGCAGGGCTCTGCTATAACGAACGCATAATAGAGCGACTAGCAGAGATGAGGACTATTAGTGCGCAGACGTTTGTCGACTTCTTTTCGCAGCCAAGAGAGTTAGTCTTAAGCTCGCTTGAAAACATTGCAGATTCATCAACAAAAAAGCTTGAGCTCAAGTTATACAATTTGCGCAACGAAAAGATTATTTCTTCGAGATACAAGTTTCGTAGAACTGCAGTTAATTGGAGCACTTGGCGTCAGTTCAATAGTATGGAGAAAGATCCGAAAAGGCGCAAGCATGTCTTTGATGAATTCATTTCAAAGACAAAGCATATTTCGCCTGTTATTAAGGAGCGGTTTGACCAGATGGATAGAATTTACCGACAGTACTCGGACAACAAATTGACTCCTTTAGATGGCTATCTGAAGAACGAAAGGATCACTTATACTCATTTGGTAGATTTTGTAAAGTCTATGGGGAGGCAGGCAAGAAAACCCTTCCAAGA
>DAINRW010000224.1:0-2585 GCA_036741615.1 Nitrososphaera sp. | reverse complement strand
GAATTTGGCAGCATACCTCCGCTGATTATGAATCCTGCAAGTGCTATTGCTCCGATTATGCCTGCAGCTGTATATGCTGCAATCAAATACTTGGATTTGCCGTGTTCCTTTTTTGACTCCTGAATACCCTCTTGTATCGCTGGTTCTTTGGTTTCTGTGGCCAGGACACTATGAGAAGAAGAAGAGTTTGACACTGTAGACGCTGGTGTTTTACTTCGTACACTCTCGCGTCTTCTACTATGTTCATGCGAAGCAGCCCAGCTTCCCGTATCATATTCTCCAGTGACCTCTATGACTCCTTCTTTATTTGATATTCTCTCCAACATATCTAGAGTTAGTGGGTGACGCACTGCAATATGCGTCCCATTGTCATATATTGCAGGAGCCATACCTGTCTCTTGCATTATAGTGTCTCTTACTTTCTGGGTATCTGTGCCAGGCTCCAAGAATGTTTCTACCATATAGACAGGAGCACCTTCGGGATTCTCCATCTGGCGCAAAAGCAGATCGTTTATAAGCTTAGGATCAACTTTTGGGAGAACCTCTTCGTATTTCTTTTGCAATTCTTCAAATTGGTTTTGAAGAAGTTCGACTGTTTTTGACATGTAATCGTATAGGGTTAGTCTTTTGATATTCTTAGTTCAGCAGAGCTGCTAATTTTAGCAGTATTTGTTATTTCTCGCAATTCCTGTGAAAATGTTAATTATTGCTCCCATAACACCTTATTGTGCACGAGCCCTTAGAAGGAGAAATCCGAGCAGCAGAACTATTCATGGAGCTGGCAAGCGAGCTAAGGTCCTCAATATTGATATCAGTGAGCAGAAATCCAGCCAAGCTTAGCTATTTGGCAAGGGAATTTGACGCTACTGTTCAGGACATACATAGAAATGTCAACCGCCTGATGGTTGCAGGGCTTGTCAAAAGAAGAGAAGATGGCAAGATTCACTTGACAGAATACGGGAGGCTTGTCGCAAAGCAAATCGCTTATTTTACCTTTCTGAAAAAACACGAGAAATTCTTTGAAGAACATATACTGGGAGGCATCCCTGAAAAGTTCTTGCAGAGGATTGGGGCTTTGCAAAAGTGCGAATTTGTGCGTAGTGTTGCTGCGGTCATGGAGAGGTTGAAGAAGATAGAATCTGGTACAAAAAAGCAGCTGAGAATAATGGTCTCTCAGGCCTGGGCTGAGGAAGGTCGCATCATTATTGAACTGTCGATGCATAACGTCCAAGTCCTTAGCATAGTTGGAAGGAACACGATCATGCCCAAAGAGATCATAGATTCTATTGGAAGGGTAATTGAGAAAATGCCAACCAGTCAAAAAATGCAGACAAAAATGGTAGAAAAAATTGATGCTGCTCTGTACATCTCTGATGAGCAGGCAGCAGTAATGTTTCCGGACATCAGAGGAGAAATAGACATGGGAGCCATTTTCATCGGAAGCGATCCGGCATTTTATGAGTGGTGCAATGATCTCTTTGATTACTATTGGCAACGCGGCGGCTATTTTGATGTAAGAAAAACAACAATAGTATAGGGCAATTCACAAGGCAAAGCTGACAATCTTTTGTGTTTGTAGTTAAATTTAGAGATTCTATCGCTCTCTCAGTTACTATACAATAGTCGTCGGTTTGGTAGAATCACCTACTCCACTATCACAGTATAATAACTGCTATGCATCCTCGTCTTCTTGTTGCAGATATCTAAATGCTAAGGCCCTTTGCACGACCAGATAATTAGGATACTCTTTTACAACTACCAGATCATAAGAGAGATAGGATGGCTGCTAGCAGCAGATGTGCAGGAAAAATACCTTCCTTCATTTCGGATTGCGCTTGTAAAAGAAAAGAATACGAGAAGTCATTCATAATGTCCTGTCTAAATAAGACAGAAAGAAGCTTGATGAGGTATTAGATATTCCTAATTTTTACATATGTGCTTGCACTAATCCTGCTCAGTATGCGAGACTTAATTCACAATTATGGTTAGCTAGCCTATGCGGATGTACAATCAAAACTTTTTTTCAGAAAATATGTGGCAGGTTTTGATCTTCGTCTTAGTTTGGCAGAGAGAAGAAGAAAAATTGTGAAGACACAAAAATTTGCGGTTGGAAAATCTACAGCAATAAGAACTATTGTCGGTTGATAGTACTTTGAAAAAAGAGAGTTAACCTCTATATCCTATCTAAGCCAATCATTAAACCATGGTTGCAAAAATAAATGTTCTATATTATGCGGCGGCTGCAACAACTGCAATAGCAGGTATTTTGCATTTAATTCAAGCTCAAAATGTATTGGAATTTAGTCTTAATTTCTTCATATTCTTCCTAGTAGCGGGAATAGCCCAGTTATTTTGGATAGTTCCAATGATAAGAAAATGGGGAAGGCCATGGTATTTGATAGGCATTGGAGGAACAATAGTGCTAATCATACTTTATGCAATAACTAGGATGCAGGGTAACCCAATCACGGGAAGAGGGGGCCCTGTTAGTCCAATGGCACTTGCTATTGAAGTGTTCCAAGTTGCCTTCATTGGACTAAGTATCGCCATCATAATCTATGAAAGCAAAAGGAAACGGATCAGTG
>DAINRW010000223.1:0-2589 GCA_036741615.1 Nitrososphaera sp. | reverse complement strand
CTACATAAGAAGATCTCCCAATGCTTAAATCGAATTTGCTGCTGTCGTACAACGAGCAATACACATATGCATCCACAAGATTTGAACAATATTTGGGTATGTTCTAACTGTGGAACTGTCTCTGCATTTCATAGCGATATTACGGATCATATGAAGACAACACGACATAAACGCATAAAGAAATTCGATTTGAATACAGGTAGGCTCATCGAAGTTAGGGCGATGGTCTAATTACAGATCACCTCTTGCCATAATGCCATAAGCATCACTAAAGACCCCTCACATTCTCTAAATTTTAGACAATTCATAAGTTATAGCAGCAGCATCATCATCATCATCATCATCAGTGAGCAGTAGAAAGTGGGCTCATTAATGAGGATCGCCTTATGATCATTATATAAGCTTAATATATCATGGGAGTCGATCAGTATCAATCGCCAGGCAAGATAAATTGATGACCTCATTTGGTTCTCCGCGTCAAAATCAATTGTATCAGTTGCTAAATCTCTCTTTTAGACAACATGTTATGCTTCTGTGTAATGATCAAAAGGAGTGTGATTCTGCCGCAGTAGATTCAATAAATGAAGGACTTAAAGCAGGTCAGCTTTGTATTTATGCTTCGGTTTTCAATGGGGACAAATTTCATCTTGATGAAATTTCATCTAAAATTACCAACTATTCGGAAAATATAGAGAAAGGTAATTTGGTCATTGTTGACTTTCTTCCTTTCTCTGAATCTGCGAAGATGTCAAATTTAGCACCCTTCGACCAACTCAGGAAGCGAATAGAGGAACTTTTACTCAAACGAATCTCTGAGGGCAAGAATGATAAAGTGTTGATATTTGCCGAAGCTGCTGGATGTTTGTCGGGGTATTGTCATTTTGATGAAAGCATAGAGTTAGAGAAATGGTGGAATGATGCTCATTTGGAATGGTTAAAAAGTAAACTAAATATCACAATAATATGTCCACATCCTGCTAATATTTTGAATCAAGAATCAAATCTATATTCAAAAAGCCAAATCGGTCAAGTTCACAGTCTGACTCTTGAGCTACAAAAATGCAGTATAAGAGATAATAATGCTTTACGTGTTTTAATTGTAGAACCTGAGAAGGATATTCAAAAAGTATATCGTGCATATCTGGCTTCTGGAGGAATTGATGTGGTGATTGTAGATGACATAAAGAAATGCTCAGAACAAACCTTCTCGCCTTACGAAGAGGGCTTTGATGTGGTAATAATAGATACACACCTACAGAATAGTAGTAACAATAATAACTCTGCAGCCATTGAATTAGTTAAAGCAGTTAAAAATGCGATACCCGATCAAAGAATAATTATTACTTCCACATCTCCATTAACTGAAGTCAATGGCACGATGACATCACTGGGCATTACCCAACAGGATGTATTAATTAAACCATTTTCATTATTGACATTACTTTCTATAATTCGAACACGTACGCAGTAGAGTATTACGGACAGCTTTAAGGCATTTGACATCCAAGGGATTCATCAATTGTTGTTATGCTCTAGGTAATACTTGCATTATACCGTGAGCTTTAAAGAGGATAATCAGTTGTTAAAAAAGCGTACCCATTTTAGTTCTAAGTTGTAATATGTTGAGAATATTTTGCTGTTATATTGACACATAGGTCATGTCATACTCCGCTTGTTTTATTTTTCTCGCCATACCGCCTTTGTCTTTGCTAGCAGTGCAAACCCTACCATATATACAAAAATGACTGCAAATCCGATCTCCAGTGACCACCCTTCTAGAATTTGCGGAGCTCCCATACCGTACTGCAATATCAGCGACGCATGGGTAGTTGGAATCGCAAAAGCTACATAACGCAATTCGTCTGTAGGCACTATTGAAACCGGGTAAAACACGGGAGGCAAGACCACAATTGCAATTCTCAAGAATGCAATAAAGGATTCCACAAACCGGGGATGAGTTGCACGAGTAGATATAAAATATCCAATACTTGACGTGGAAGCCCATACCAGCAATAGTGTGGCTATAACAGTTGCAGCGCTGTACAGAAAATTGCTGCTAAATATCACTACAAGCACTGCCAAAATTGCAAAGGCGGGCAAGCCAAACAACAGCTCAGCAAGTGCAATTCCCGACATGTAGGTAAAAGATGAGACAGGAGAAGCGACAAAGATATCCTGCATCTTGTAATCTACTTTCCAGTTTATGATGTTGTTGCCGGTGGCCAGCCCATAGCCGGCTGCAGCCGATACTAGGCTTCCTGCAAATGCCATGTGAGTATACTGACCTCCGCCAATTACAAACACTATGAATAAGAATGCAAATGGAATCAATGCAGTAAATGTTATTGAAGCTGGATATCTGCGAAGCCACAGGAGTCCGTTTATATGCGCAATTAAAAATGCCTGCCTTATCGGAGTACTAAACGAACTAGAAAAAACTCTAGTCTTTTCACTCCTGCTAGTTTTCACTACATTCATTAGTTGTATAACAAGCGTCTAATAATGTTAAGGTCTTGTCATAGGATATGCCATATATGATAATTTCTTTCGCATACTTCGGCTGCCCTTTTTCGACTAGATAGATAAAAG
>DAINRW010000222.1:0-2590 GCA_036741615.1 Nitrososphaera sp. | reverse complement strand
GGCTTGCCCGATCTGACCATTGTCCTGATCCTACTCATCATCTTGTGCTCGGTTGTATCTTTAACAGAGCATGTGACAATTAGGTTAACGGCACTTTCAGTTCTCTTGGCTGCAATTTCATAGCCAGCCTCCTTTAATATCCCACCTATCATCTCAGAATCAGCCATGCTTGCTGAGCATCCATATGCTTCAATCCACACCTTGGGCTTAGGCTTTGTCAGCAATGGGATTGTTTCTATAATTGACGGCTTCAGCGACATATGAGACATCGTAGAAGTCATTAAATCAGCTTTCCTTAAAAATCATGTGCCATTTCTACTAGGATGTTTCTGAGCTAAAAAAGCCCTCCAATCAGTAGGAATGATAGTGAATGAATAAGAGCATTCACAGAGAGAAATGTCTGTGCTTTTAATTGAATGCTACTTCTGCAATACTCACCTATTTTTCCATTCTACTATTTCTTCTGCTGCTGACGATTGTGAAGCCAGATCTCAGTTAACACAGTAACATAATTAGTGATAATTGCGCCAGACTCCATGCTGTCGCGGTTTTTCTCTAGATCATTTCCAAGTGCCATCATAAAGGGTTTGGGCACCTTCAAGTACTCGCCCATATAGATCAGCAGAGAATAGTACATTAGTTTCATTATCTCGTTGTTATCAGCACCCTCGTCAATGGTCATACTTGACATCATATTTGAAACTACGAGAGAGAGCTGCGGTGACAACAGTGCAGTGTCTTCCTTGTCGACAAGCCTGATCGCACCCATATAAAGCAAGTCCTCTATTGCAGAGGCAGTTTGCTCAAGGCGCTGATGGTCTTCTGACATTGCTAGATATTCTTGGTCGGCAAGCCTATTTTAGATTGCTTACAACTGAACGGTAGGTTGCCACATAACCAGGATCAACTACCCCCTGCAACACATACGGTTTGCCATCGGAGAGCCTAATGTCCATTGCAACTGCACTGTATGGAATGTCGAACTGATCGATCTTGCCCTGCTCAGTTGTATCAAAGAATTTTGTACAATTTCCACTTTCATAGCATGAGAAGCCATATATCCTCTCAACTCGTCTATAGCCAAAGCCTGCTGCTCTTCCGCCTGCTGAACCCGTCGATTCTTCCACCAATAAAATGAAAATATCGTTTTTTATTTGCTTGTCTAAGAAAACTTCACTCTCTGCTACGACGATCTTGCGTTGGGGAAGCTGTAAGATGGTATCAATTGAATCTGACATTTATACAGCAAGGCAAACTAAGGAATAATAATTATCTGTTGAGCTCTTTTATCTATTCAGTTTTTGACTCCCGCAATAAATATAGTGAATAAAGTGAATATAGTGAATAAGTAATTGCGTTGCATCCAGCTTAGTGAGAGTATATCTTTTTTGTAAAAAAGAACTACACGTCTGGGCGCATATAGGGGTTTTTTCTACAGAAAGCACTTTTTGTTAAGTTGCGACAACTGAACAAAGAATGGAAGAAAAAAATAGCAATAATTGCTGCGGCGAACGCTACCAGCAGAAGTATTATTGGTAACAGATTCATGTTGTTATCGCTCTCTGCTTCCAAGCTCCTTTTCATAGTAATTCATAGATGCTAATTATTCAAGGTCTTATTATAATATAATAAAAAATCAATTTTGTGATAAATATATAATATCTACTAATCGCTTGATCTATTATGGTCAAGACTGCTTCATCACCTCAGGTTCTCAATACAGGTAGCAAGGCACCGGATTTTACACTGAAAGGCGTGGATAATATAATGCACTCATTACAGGATTACAAGAGCAAGGCTACACTTGTTATCTTCATTTGCAATCACTGTCCCTATGTCAAAGCAAGAATTGGTGATATCGTGGATTTGCAGAACAGATTCAATGCATCAGAGCTTCAGGTTATTGGCATCAATAGCAATGATCCAAACTACAAAGACGAAGGCTTTGATAACATGCATATATTTGCAAATGAGCACAAACTCAATTTTCCATATCTAATAGACGAAAGCCAAGATGTTGCAAGGGCATATGGTGCAGTGTGCACTCCAGACCCATTCTTATTTGATGCAGATCATAAGCTGGTATTCCACGGTAGGATAAACGACGCACTTGAGCCAGAGGCTAGGCCTACAGTACCTGTTATGGAGAACAATATTCGCAAGCTGCTAAGAGGAGAAAGGATAGAGAAGGACTTTGATCCTTCTATTGGTTGCTCAATAAAGTGGAAGAACTAGCTAGCAAGCTAGCCGTACTGATAGATTACACCTTTTTCTCCCCTTGGGTGATGCCAATCTGTTTCCTTGGCACAGGTTCCACACTCGATGCAAGCCTCATGCTGGAGCGTCACGCCACCTCCCCCTTCCATGCTATAGCATACTGTAGGGCAAAGCGTTACTATTTTTCTCATGAATTCAGACTTTGGGTTAAGAACCTTGATGTGGGAGATTCTATCATCATCGTACTTTAGCCCTGCTATGCGCTGTGCTATTGTAGGTATCGCGGGTTCATAGGATGCTTGAACTTGTCTCCCAGTCTTTTCTGCAAGTTCTATTGGCACCTGAACATACGTCTCTTCTGATTCGACTAAAG
>DAINRW010000221.1:0-2606 GCA_036741615.1 Nitrososphaera sp. | reverse complement strand
TATCACTCATGGTTGTCTTACCGTGGTCAACGTGGGCAATGACGCCAAAGTTGCGGATCTGATCCTTATTACCGATTATTCTCAAAATATCTTGAGTTGACTTAAACTTTGGCATATGATCAAGCGAAAAAAGTTTGATGCAGGATTATTAAATGTTGTTCCAGACAAGACATGAGAAGGCAGATGCGATTCAGGGTTTAATAGTGACAGAGGACGGCAAAGAAATGATAATGGAGATAACTCTCGGTCACACACCAGATGCAGACGATGCTTTCATGTTCTATGCCCTTGCATCAGGTAAGATTCAATCCACGTTTGTGATTAAACATATTATACAGGATATTGAAACTCTGAACCGACGTGCTCTCAAACACGAATTGGACGTGACAGCGGTGTCGGTTCACGCCTATGCCCATCTAAAGGATTACGTTATATTAAAAAGTGGAGGCAGCTTTGGGCTCAATTATGGTCCAATCGTCATAACTAGAAAGGAAAATATGAGGACTCCAAATGAATTGCAAAACGCAACAATTGCAATCCCAGGCAAACTCACTTCAGCCAACCTGCTCTTGAAACTAGCTATTGGCGAATTCAAAGAAAAAGTGGTACCCTTTGAGACAGTACCAGATGCCGTTGCAAGAGGAGATGCAGATGCGGGACTTGTCATACACGAAGCGCAGATATCATATGACAGGACAAAATTTGCTAGCGCTCTCGACCTTGGCCATTGGTGGTCCAATAATACGGGCAACCTGCCTGTGCCGCTTGGCATCAATGTTGCAAGCACCAGGGTTATGAGCTTAGATCAAATAAAGGAATTCAGTAATATATTTACAAATTCTATCAAGTACGGCCTCGATAACATTGACTTTGCACTTGAATATGCAATGCAGTTTGGAAGAGGACAGCCAAAAGAAACAATAAAAAAGTTTGTCAAGATGTATGTTAACAACTTAACCTTAGATATGGGACATGAAGGCAAGAGAGCAGTCGAGAAAATGTTTGAAATGGCACAGGCTCAAAAATTACTAAATTCAGATATCCAAGTTAAAGTTGTGTGATTTCTGTCTCAGCAACAGAAACTCTAAGCAGACTTGTTTGAGTTGAGATATTGTCGCTGATGTCACGTTATCTTGCTCCTTTTGTTAGGCAAGTCATTGAAAATATCTTGCTATTTGTTTTTGTGTCTTTGTATTAAGGTGCATCTGTTTCAAGAATAAGAGTGAAAATGAGACAGAGACAGGACAAGGAATGGTATAAGGAGTTTAAAGCCATGTTGTCCATGATATAGATATGATTAGAAAAGCCATTTTAATATGGATTATCTCAAGATTTTTTAGATCTATCATGAAGAGAGCATCCAATTCAAGGAGAAGAAGATATCAATAACTTTATTTTTTTATTAAAAATAGTATATTTACTATCTCCCAAAAACAATTTTAATATCTTAGTTTGAAGAATTCAATAGGTCTTATGTATACATGTCCAACCAGCGCTTGCCTAACGAAGATGATGTTCATCGGGTTAGTGATGCAGAGGAGCTAGTTGATCCTCACACGGCCCATGAAAAGCAAGAAGAAGAGCCCCCTACCACTACCTTACCAGCGAACGAGGAAGAAGAAAATGCAGCAGGTGTAGTGGCTTTAAGTAACGAAGGAAGTGAAGAAAAATCGTCCTCATCATCTTCTAATGTAGGCCAAGAAAAAGAAAAAGAAGCTGTTGCAGAGCAGGATAAACTAGATGACGAAGAACAAATTACAAAACTAAAGGCAGCCAAACAAGAGCAACAGCAACAAGTAATGCCCACAATGTCCCCTGAGCAGGTACTGTTATTGCAAGTGCTTAGGCGAGCTAAACGTCAACAAGATCTAGTCATAGAAGTACAAAAGAATTTGAAGTCATTAACGAATATCCAAAAAGGTATAGAAAAAACTACAGAGCAAGTGAAGCAGCTACAATCGATAGTTAAAGATTCTCAAAAACACATTATACATATACAGCGCCAGATCTCAGCAGTAGAGCGAACACAGGAAAAAGAATTTGCAAAGTTGAGAACACAGAAACGAGGTGGGGCAGCGTTGATACCAGATAGGGGCAAGGCTGTTAAAAATAGAGGAAAAAGAAGGAAGATAAGATAACTAAGATAGCATAGAGATCCGTTAAAAAATAAAAATAAATGACATTACTTGTATCTTAGTCCATGCGATGCTCATCAGCAAAAGACTGAAAAGTCAATATGTAATATCAGAATATTCGAAGAGCTATACAAATTACTTTCAGCCACTTACAATTTAAGGATCCAAAGAAACTAAGCATGCAAGTCTATCGACCAAGGTAACTGAAGGAAGAAATAGAGAAACATGTGTTCAATACTTATCACTTAGGTAACGCCTTTTTGTTGCTTTTATTTCTGTTTGTTTAGGATTTGCAATATTACCAACATTAACAAAAAAAGCCGCGACTTTGTTGAGGTATTAGCTTCGCTATTTATCAAGGAAATTATATGCGGGTCATAGGTTGTATTTGAATGACCCTCATCTTTGGAATTTGCTTTTCTATTTCTGCCTTCTTTTTATCCACCTGGGAAGTCTTCCACTTTGCAAAAC
>DAINRW010000220.1:0-2611 GCA_036741615.1 Nitrososphaera sp. | reverse complement strand
TAATATTCTTCCTCATAGATTCATACCAATCTTCGACATCCTTTGTTATCGATGGACGCACCAGCCTTGCAGCACTGCCAAAATCCGCCTTTGAGATGACATCTGAGCCGCTCCGGAGAGCCAGTACACCAGCTTCTCTACAGAGAGCAACCAGGTCTGCTCCACTAAAGTTCTTTGTAAACTGAGCAATCTCTCTCAAGTCTATGTCGGATGAAAGTGGCATACGCTTTGAAGTTATCCTCAGTATCTCAAACCTTGCCTTTTCGTCGGGCGGCCCTACATATAGTATGAGGTCAAGCCTGCCTGGGCGTAACAAAGATGTGTCGATCAGGTCTGGCCTGTTTGTAATACCGATTACAACCACTCCAGCACTTCCAGCATCATCCATTTCAGTTAGAATCTGACTGAGAACTCGCTCATTACCCGAAAGGTCATCTTCATGACCCCTTGGCCTTGCAAGTGAATCAAGTTCATCGAAAACGACTATGCACGGAGATGAAGCCTTGGCCTTTCTAAAAATTTCTCTTATTGCCTTCTCAGACTCGCCTACCCATTTGCTAAGTACCTCGGGTCCTCGTACTACGATAATGTTGGCATTGCTCTCAGTGGCTAGGGCTTTAGCGAGCAAACTCTTACCTGTACCTGGAGGCCCATAGAGCAAGGCGCCTCTTGATGGTCTAATACCCATCTTAGCAAACTTCTCCGGTTCTTTTATTGCCGTAATGAGGTTATCATGCAAAGTCCGCTTCGCTTCATACAATCCGCCCACATCTTCCCATCTGACGCCTGCTACTTCTACATAAAATTCTCGCATCGCAGTTGGAATGATTTCTTTCATGCCTTCTTTGAAGTCACGATCGCTAATCATCATGCTCTCAAGGATCTCTGGTGAGATTCTCTCGCCCTCAAGTTCTATCTCAGGAAGGCAACGCCTCAGCGCCTTCATGGCGGCTTCTCTGCAAAGTGCCTTGATGTCTGCACCCGTATATCCATGAAGTCGAGCTGCAAGTTCCTGTAAATTAATATCTTCAGATAACGGCATTCCTCTGGTGTGAATTTGTAATATCTCCAGCCTACCTTCCACATTTGGTACACCTATCTCGATCTCTCTATCAAATCTCCCCGGCCTTCTCAGAGCTGGGTCAAGGCTCTCAGACCTATTTGTGGCTCCTAAAACAATGACTTGACCCCGTTCAGACATGCCGTCCATCAACGCTAACAGTTGTGCCACAACGCGCTTCTCAACATCACCAAATGCTTCTTCTCTTTTTGGAGCAATAGCGTCAATCTCGTCAATGAATATTATGCTGGGTGAAGACTCACGAGCCTCCTTGAAAATATCACGCAACCTTGCCTCGGTTTCGCCATAATATTTGTTCATGATTTCAGGTCCATTGATAATGAAGAAGTTTGCCTCAGACTCTGAGGCCAATGCCTTTGCTATAAGGGTCTTACCACATCCAGGCGAACCGTACATCAAGATGCCGCTATGAGGTTCTATCCCAAGCCTTGCAAAGACCTCTGGATGGCGCATAGGAAGCTCAACTATCTCGCGCAATCTTTTGATCTGTTCTTTCATCCCGCCTATCTCTTCGTACGTAACCCTGGGCTTTCTGTCGCTTGTAACGTCTGCCATTATAGTTAACCTTGTTGACTGCTCGATTGTCGAAATGACCTTCGGCATCAATCTCTGAACGCTAAAGTCCATCTGGTTTCCCAATATAACTACCGAAATTTCATCGCCTTCATTCAGTGGAAAACCTTTGAGTCTATGCTTGACAAAGTCACAAAACTCCTTGTCAACTGTGATATTGTTATTGCCTAATGGCATCAACGTGACGCTTTTTGCCTGCTTAGAATCTATCTTTTTGATAACCAGCAGGTCATTTAATCCTGCACCAGCGTTTTTTCTTGTCTGTCCATCTATTCTAATGATGTCTGTTTCTTTCTCTTCCTCATCCGCGGGCCATGCAGTCACTGCAGTGCTGCGCTTACAAGAAATCTCAATGACTTCGCCTGCCTGAATGCCTAGATGCTCCATATGTCTTAAATCCATCCGAGCCCGCCGTTTACCAACGTCTCGATGTTTTGCTTCAGCGACTCTTAGCTGTAGGGGCGATGATTCATCGCTGCCGGCACGCATCTTTTTCAATCCTCAGTAACCTCCGTGTTATTATTATTAGAATATAATATTACTTCATTCTTACTGACTGCCTGCTGATATTCATTACCTCGATCTCGCCTACTCCATCGACCTGTTTTATAGATTCTTCAAGTTTATCCATCTGTCCCTCAGCATCGTCTAACAAGAAGTCGCCTATTATCGCTTTTAGGCCAAAGGCAATTGGCTCCATTGAGCTGCTTTTCAGCTCCATTCCCTCCGGCACAGATTTCCCTATTAGTTCAACCACCTCTTCAAGGTTAGATTCTGCCTCAGCTGGAAGTATTCTTATCCTGACTACTAGTCGTGCCATGCCTATGGACCCTCAAAACCACAACCTATGCATTTATAGGGTCTTGCGAACTCGCGGCAGCTTTCGCATCGCCACATCAGAACATAGCCACAATTTGCACAGTAATATTTAACACACTCATCATTAGGCATAATTGG
>DAINRW010000219.1:0-2616 GCA_036741615.1 Nitrososphaera sp. | reverse complement strand
GGAGACAGAGTGTAAATATCTGTCCTACGGTTCTTTAACAGCGGCAATGATCTGCGGACTTGCTGTATACGTGCCTTATCGATATCTACTATTTCCATACCTTCTCGCTTCCCCATATCTAGAAGCACTACGCCGAAGGGATCTACTACCATGCTCTTGCCACAATAAATATTGCCTACTTGGTCAGGGGCAACTATGTAGGAGCCATTTTCAATAGCCCTTGCCTTGATCATCGTCTGCCAGTGCTCCTCTTTCATGTCTCCTGCAACCCAGGCAGATGGTGTGATGAGGATATCTGCACCTTTAATTGTCAATAGCCTTGATAGTTCTGGAAAGCGCAAATCATAGCAGATCAAAAGTCCAGCAATGCCAGCAGGTGTCTTGTCAGGCTTGACGATTGATTTACCAGGCATCAGTTTTCTAGATTCTTTAAACCCAAGTGCATCGTAAAGGTGCAGCTTACGATAAACAGATGTTATTGCACCTCTCTCGTTTATGATTAAAGCAGTATCGTAAACATGCCGTGGCTTGCTGCTTTTCTCATAAATAGTAACGACAACTCCAATTCTGTTTTTCTTTGCAGTTGCTGCAAGTGTCAAAACAAAGTTGCCTTTGACGGTTTCGGCAATCCTAGCAAGATGGTTTGCAGATTGGCTGCTCGGCGAAAAAGCCATCTGGAATTCTGGAAAGCATACGAGGTGGGCATTTTTGCTGGCTGCTTCATCTATAAAATCAATAGACTTTTTCAGGTTTTCCTGCTTGTCTTCAGATGACCGCATTTGCACTACTGCGATTTTCTTCAACCATTCCAAAGAAGATAATAAAAATAAAAATAGTTTGCTATACTAGAGTGGCTTGCCGGACTGGAACCAATTCTCCTGGGGTTTCTCATCAAAGACGATGATCACGTGTTCTGACTTGGTGTTCAATATCTGAACTGCTGCGTTAGTGATGGCTTTGGCAAATTCATTCTTCTGCTCAGGGGTTCTACCAGGATACATTGAAACTATAATGAGAGGCATATGGATGTAGGACTCTTGTTACGGCTGATTTATATGCACACCGGCAACTGGTGTCGGAGCCACCTGTTCAGTAGACTTTCCATTTGATTCGGCCAATTTATAGAGCGCAAGCAGGTAGCGCTTGATGAACTTGACTCCTGGCGACGGCCTGCGGCCCTTCTCATAGTCGCTTAAGACGGAGGGAGTGAGATTCATATGCCTTGCAAGATCTGCCTGCTTGATCCCGAACTTTTTCCTGCAATGTTTTAACTGCTGGTGAGGGTTGTCGCTTAATACTACGGTTCCGGCGATCCATGTCAAGTCGTCGATAGCACTAATGTTCGTAGACAAACGTTAAACGAAACATTTGACGGGTGATAAAAAGATTTTCTAATAACGTATGCTTATCTACTATTGTAGCCCATGAGTCATGACAAACTACATTGGATAAACCACAAGGTGATTGGATGCACCAGCTGTCCAAGATTATCACAATACATTAAGCAAATTGGCCAAGAAAAAGTTAAGAGATTTATAAGTGAAGAGTACTGGGCGCGACCTCTGCCAAGCTGGGGTGATCCAAATGCTCGGCTACTGATAGTCGGGCTTGCACCTGCAGCACATGGGGGCAACAGGACAGGAAGAATGTTTACGGGTGATGGCTCCGGGGACTGGCTTGCAAGGGCGATGTATCAATCAGGATTTGCAAACATGCCCACCAGCAGGTCAAAGGATGATGGGCTTGTGCTTAAGGATGCTTACATTACTGCAGCAATTAGATGTGCACCACCAGACAATAAGCCACTGACAATCGAGCTGATGAACTGCTCTCAATATCTTGTTTCAGAGTTGCAGATTTTGAAAAATATTAAAGTCATTCTTATGCTGGGCAAGATTGGATTTGATGCATATTGTAGAGCAGCAGGATTGAGGAAGATTAGGTTTAGCCACGGGGCGAGCTATGAGATAAATGGCAAAATGCTACTTGCCTCATATCATCCAAGCAGGCAGAACACTAACACGGGTAAGCTGACATGGCAGATGTGGCTCGATATTTTCAAAAAGGCAAGATCTATTTTAGGTTCTTAAGAGGAGAGGACACCTAGCCTTTCATTGGACCCAAAACAGACAGCCAATAAAAGTATTTAGATCATTATCCGCAACAGGAATGCTGTGTCAAGTGATGTTATTGCTTCTGCAAAAGGTTAGAAGATAGAAATTACAAATTATTGTGCGATTGGTAGTGGTATATAGATGCAGAGAGTAATACACATGCACAGCACATGCACAGGATCTACCTTTTGTTTGAATTGATGTCAGTAGTAACCTGGTCTATCTTATGGCGTAATGCTTCTTTGATCTTGGTATTATCTATCATATTAAGTGAGCCTTTGCAGTTGGGGCATTTGAAAAATAATTCAACTGCTACATCAAATTTCACTCGCGGACAATCACGGTTGCCGCAGTGGTAAAATTCTGTAGATTCTTCATATTCAAGGCGATGGTGGAGTCGATCAAGGATCTTTTTCTTCTGATTGTCAATAAAATTATCCACTTGATCCTGCTTTGCGCGCCAGCGATAGACGAACCAACCCTTCTTTTCATCCTTGACCCG
>DAINRW010000218.1:0-2623 GCA_036741615.1 Nitrososphaera sp. | reverse complement strand
GGGTGGGATGATTTGAACCCACCAGCTCAATCAACACTCTACAGCAGTCTAAAAAGAAAGCTGATGCAGGGGAATTATTGTTCTCACAGTATATCCCTGTGAAGATGCTGCCGCTGATTCCGCTTTGTTACCGAAGAGCCTAATTAATTGAAATATATTGTGTTTTCCAGGTATCTCGAAATGTATACACGCTAGAACAAGCAACCAAGCACTAACTCTGTCTAACTGTTATGATATATACAACATGGCTTTTACCAAATCATATAACTCTTCTCCGTCTATACCAAATTATGAATGAATATTCTGAGTCTATGCTAAAAAAAAGAAAAGATGATTCAAGTTTAGTGCTACCTTCTTGCCCAACATGCGGGGCTACATTGGACTTGAAACTTCTCGAGTCGTTTGGAAGCAGACATATTATCAGTGACGATGGAAAATCATATTATTGTAATAATCCCCTCTGCGCACCTGACGAGGTAGAACGAAAGCGTCGATTGTTACCCTTTTCATGGAATAGCCAACACCATCCTCCTGTGTAGAAGATAGCACAAAGACAAGTAATTGGCTAGAACCGCAATACAGCAGCAGAGCTTCAAAGCCTCATGTATCAGCAGAGAGCCTGTTATATGACATTTAGTTAAGCACCTCTGGATTTGTCGGACATCTTTCTAAAACAAGCTTAAACCAATACCATAGATTACCAGAGAGATAATAGTGGACCGGGTGGTGGGATGATTTGAACCCACGGCCTCAGCAATGCCATGGCAGCTAAGTTTCTAAATCAGAGCTTTTTAGGTTCTAAAAAATTTGGTACTTTCTTACTTACCTGTTATTAGCTGAAAATGTAATAAGATTAATGGTAGGGTACAATGGCTAGAATAGGACAAGTAGAAGAAGAAAATGTGAGCAAGGTAAAGCGCTTATATGATTCCTTTAAACGACGTGAGGTCGACTCGATAATGGCCATGTTTGCAGACAATGCAATCATGCATGGACCTGCACCATCAGGCGTGGTACCATGGGGAGGTACATACAATGGTCGTTCTGGAGTTGCACAATTCTTTAAGACTCTTGGCGAATCACTTGAGCCGCAACAGTTTGACCTAAACGACTTTATCGCCCAAGACAACAAAGTTGTAGTGCTTGGATATCAAAAGGGGCGTGCCAAACCTACAGGACGACCATATGAAATTGAATTTGTGCATGTATGGACTATACATGATGATGGCAAATTTATAGAATTTAGAGTATACAATGATACTGCTAGCCTAGTAGAAGCTCTCCGCCCTTGAAAAGACTGCAGAACTGTCCATGGATATAAAAGGTGAAAGTAATAGTGATAAGGGATGCATTGAATTATAGGGTAATAATTCCAAGTTTTTATCTGACAACTGTTCAAAATGAGCCCAATTCAATACCGTATTTGTACAACAGGAAAAAGTGGACAGGGTGGGATTATTTGAACCCACGACCTCCAACTTTCCAAGAAATGCCTAATTTTTTATTTTTGTTGGAATAATCCACATAATAATAGGTCTCAAGTTTGAACTGGTTTCAAGGCTAAGTAATCATGGTTTTAGTTACTTTATTTTTGAATAGATGCTTCATAATATTAGAGAGTAATGCATTAAGCATCATAGTTCTGTGAGTAGATGAAAAAATGCACCAGATGGAAGCAGAATTCAGAGGTCAACTGCATTCTAGGAGCGGCAAGAGAAGGTCATGACCAGGAGATGCCAGAAATGCTACGCAATAATAGGTGAAGGAGATGCGAGGTATCATGAGGACCTCAGCCGCAATAATATGACAGCATGCCAAGAAGACTTGCTATATGAGCCGTTTCCATAACTCATCATTACTTCATCATTACTATTAACTAACCTTCAGTTATTTTGCTGGGATGATTTGAACCCACGACCTCAGCAACAGTTTGTTAAGCTGATTTGCTTTCAATCTAGAAGGTGAGATAGGAAAGGCGAACTTCCTATTCAAATCCCACCCGCTCTACTCTGACATACTGGTCTTAGTTGTCGTTTGGCGTAGAGCTCAGGGTCTCGCTTCAAAGACCAAGTTGAATGGTGTCTGGGTTGCTCGCCGGAACTTTGAAAAACCTGCCGATGTTACTATTTCTCTTATTCTTTCTTCACCTGCTAGCGCTCCTAGTGCAGGTCCATTTTCGTTCAAAGACGCAGGAACACAAATCATAGTAGACCCAGAGTATAATGCCCTTCCAAGCGAATTCAAATTGTCCTCTAACTTGTCATTTGCAAAAGGCTCTACTAGCATCCATGTGCCATCTTTTTTATTCAATGTTTGTAGCACGTGCCTTGCTGCACCAGATGGGTTTCCCATGTCATGGAAGGAATCGAAGAACGCAACCAAGTCGTAATCATATCCAGGATAATCTGTTGCTCCTGCAACCTCAAATGCTATGTTCTTCAAGCCTTCTTTTTCTGCTTCCTTTCTTGCCCGTTCAATAGATGGTCTGTGATAATCAAATCCTGTGATTTTTGAATTGGGGTATGCTTTTGCCATCAGAATTGTCGAGACTCCATGACCACACCCAATATCTGCTACCTTTGCGCCTTCTCCCTTCCTGAGCTTTTCTTCAACGCATTCTAGC
>DAINRW010000217.1:0-2626 GCA_036741615.1 Nitrososphaera sp. | reverse complement strand
TTTCTTCTTTTCGTATTGGGCACCCATATCCCTATCTGGATCTTTCATCTTTGCGCCCATCGCCTTTGCACCTGCTTTCATTTTGTCGCCTGCGTCTTCCAAATCCTGTTTGGCTTCACTCTTGGTATCAACCTCTCGTTTCACTTCTTCCTTTCTCACATTTCCGTACTCGTCAGTTTTTACTTCTCTTTTTATCTTTTCTTCTCTCTCGGCCATTTCTGAGATAAAATATCGTTCACTTGTACTTAAATTAGATTACTGGAGAATTTTTTAGACGTTGAATTCAAACATTAACGATAAATAGAGAGTGCTTGAGTTGGCAATCCCTAGCAAAAGAATAGCCAAAAGAAGAGATCAAAGGGTATAGAAAAGTCCAGGTAGCAGTACGATCTGTGGCGGGGTACTATCTTAAACGATATTGTCACTGCGGATGTTTGCGCACATGATATAGCGCTATCAAAGAGTGTCGGCAAATATTTCAATGTTATTCTCGTCGTAAATGGTTCCATTTGAGTATCTATAACCGTTGACGATCGTGTAGTTATGTGGTGCATATATGCGGGTGTCATCTCTTTCATCAAAGTTAGATTCGCCGCCATAAGTCATGATCATGCGGCCATTCGAATAGAGCTCGACGTTTGTTTCATTTGTGAAGATGGTAAAAGTGCGTGCCAAACTCTGTACCGTTTCGTTCAATGGCGTGTAGATTTGTATATCATCATTTACTGGTATGTCTTCATTGAATTCAAAGGATATTATTTGACGTCGAATCACTTCATTGGTATCAACTTCTTCCTCGACTTCCTCGATAAATGGTGCTGTTTGTTCTATCTCAGAAATGTTGTTTAGTAATTTGTTGAATGTTTGATTTAGCAGTATAGCCTTTGAATCAGGACTAACTATTCTTGCCGATAGCATATTTACTGCATCAGGTATCCCATTTACTTGCTGCTCTTCTGCTACTCGCTGCTCATCAAATTGGCGTTCTGCATGTACGTCAGCTATGAAATCATCAACAGTTGCGACATCTTGTGAACCGCCGAATTGTTCTGAGGGTTGTTCTCCTTGCACTTCCTCACTGGATTCTTCCACTACATCACAATTTGTGCACCACAGTTCATCAATTGTCATTTGACCAGCTGCCATTTTTTGTTGTGTGACTATTGCAAAAGAAAATAGAATGGCAATCGCCGTTGCCGCTGTCATTGCTGCGTTTATAGCGTTTTTCATATTCTTGCTACTATCCCAATCCCAGTAATGAACTCATAAAACCACCATAAATACCAGCTGTCACTGAGGAGGGACAGACCAACAAAAAGATATTGTCTTGTAAAAGATAATTTGGCTAGCAAGACATCTTTGCTACCTCATATTACCTATCATTTGGTCATGGTGTACAACAACCAGTCACGCTAATCAACAAGAGATGTATCCTTCCCGATAGGGATCCTTTGTTTTAGCGTACCTATATGCTTACTTTACTAGCCTTTCTCTTTCTGATATTCATTTTTCATGCTTCTGTCAGGATCTTGTACTTTTTTCTTAAGGGCTTTTGCCCCCGCCTTCATCTTGTCTCCGATAGTCTCTGTATCCTTTTCTGCTTCAGCCTCTGTCCGCTGAACTTCTTCTCCAGCGCGAGACGCCATATACTCAGCACTGGATTCTCCTCCTGGAAGTGACTCCCCTCTTTCTTTTATCCCTGCATTTATTGATTCTGTTGTCGGATTTTTTGTATCAGTAATAGGTGAAATTTTTTTCGTATTCTCAGGAAGTTGGCTTTCTTTTTCAGATTTGGAAATTATATACTCAGCACTGGATTCTCCTCCAGACAACGCCTCACCCTTCTCTTTTCTTTCTTCGTTTGACGTTTCTTGTTCCATTACTAATATTGCACTAGTTTCCAATGTATATAAACAAAAGGCATTAAGGAAAATCAAGACAAAACCTTTAGATACAGATTACCATCAAAGCAAGGTAATTACCACTTTGTCTGAGTGGCATTGGAAAAACTCCTCTCCAAGGCCGCTTTTTATAATCATTGGTTGCTGAATGAGAAAAATGGGCGGACATATAACAAATATCTTATGCAATGTATCATCTATATTAACGGCTAAAAAATGCATTGAGTGATTTTGTCGCTGTCCTTTTGTATTCAAGGTGTTAACAACTAAAGCTTGTATTGTGCTCTCATTCGTCAATTGCAAGCTATAATCAACATTCAGTTATAGTACTGTTCGAATAAATTACATTAATGCGAAAATACATTGACTTAAAGTGAAACCTCAACCCAGACAATTTGAATCCTTGAAAATCTGGGAATCTTTCAAAAACAGACTACCCTGGTATTTTGTCGTATCAACAAACCATATGCCTGCTAAGTACTTAATTGGCAAATGCATACCATGCGATCTTGATCTTCCAGCTGCAACAGAAGGAGAGCTATGGAGTGAGAATAGTTTACTGACTAAAGTCTTTTTGGATACTTGGGAAAAAGTAAGGATAGGAGAATTATCATCGCTTCCTCCTAAATCAAAAAGCCACTCTCTCATGGACCTAAGTGTTGAGCTAGCCAACCGCATGTTGACGCACTGTAATTTTTGCCGCTGGGACTGCAAAGTTGACCGTT
>DAINRW010000216.1:0-2631 GCA_036741615.1 Nitrososphaera sp. | reverse complement strand
TAGATACCCCGGGTCACATTGACTTCACTGGCAGGGTGACCCGTGCACTTCGTGCGATTGACGGGGTGGTCGTTGTTTCAGATTCTGTAGAAGGTATCATGACCCAGACAGAGACTGTTACAAGGCAGGCCTTAGAAGAGCGTGTGCGGCCTGTGCTTTACATTAACAAGATAGACAGGCTTGTTAAGGAATTAAAGCTGAATCCTGACGAGATGCAAAGATGGCTGATAAATATAATCAATCACTTTAACCAGCTTGTTGACATTTACGCCGAGCCTGAAATCAAGGAAAAGTGGAAGGTAAGTATTCAGGGCAATAGCGTAGCCTTTGGATCTGCTAAGGATAAATGGGGATTTAACTTTAAGATGGCCCAAAAGAAGGGTATCAAGTTCAAGGATGTTTATGACGCTTACACGAGCAACGATCCTAACGTCATCAAAGCACTTGCAGAAAGAGCACCGCTGTCAGATGCAGTACTTGGAATGGTCGTAGAGCACCATCCGCCCCCGCATGTTGCACAAAGATATAGAATCCCCAAGATTTGGCCTGGCGAACTCAACTCAGACATCGGCAAGGCCCTAATAGAATGTAATGAGAAGGGACCTGCACTCATGATGGTGACTACGATTAATGTCGACCCTCAAGCTGGTAGAGTTGCTACTGGGAGGCTTTACTCTGGCACTATCAAGGACGGTGACGAAGTATATCTTATAGACGCAAAAAGACCCGGTAGGGTCCAGTCAGTCAATATTTACATGGGCAACACTCGAGAGATTGTGAGCTTTCTGCCTGCGGGCAACATTCCAGCTTTGCTTGGTCTTGACTATGCAGTAGCAGGCGAAACGCTTTCGACCGTAAAGGGATCAGTTGCATTTGAATCCATCAAATACGTCTCAGAGCCTGTGGTCACTATTGCAGTAGAGCCAAAGCACCCCAAGGACCTTCCCAAGTTGGTCGAGGTGCTGCGCAGGCTGACCGTAGAAGACCCTAACCTTATAATTAAGATAAACGAAGAGACCGGCGAAACCCTGATGGCTGGTATGGGAGTGCTTCACCTGGAAATTGCTACTTCACTTTTACAGGAGGCAGGTCTTGACATCGTTACTACCCAGCCTCTGATCAACTACCGTGAGACTATACGAGCAAAGGCGGGCCCAATAATGAGCAAGTCTCCAAACAAGCACAACAAGATTTTCATGCGCGTAGAGGCGCTACCGGACGATATTCTTGATATGATAAGGACTGGCAAGCTTAAGGAAGATATGGACAAAAAGGAGATGGCCAGGATGCTGCGAGAGAGGGGATGGGATGCAGATGAAGCAAGGAGTGTTGCAGCAATAGACATCAGCGGCAACATGCTGATTGATGAGACAAAGGGTGTTCAGTTCCTGCACGAGTCTATGGATTCTATTCGATCAGGATTTGATGATGTTATACGCAACGGGCCTATCGCGCATGAAGCGGTAAGGGGAATCAAGTTTGTTCTGCATCACTTTGTCCCACATGAAGACCCAGCACACAGGGGTCTTGCTCAGCTAATGCCAGCGACGAGAAGGTCGATGCTTGGTTCAATGTTGATCGCTGACCCTGTACTGCTAGAGCCAATACTTGGTGTAGAAGTCAAGTGCCCCCAGGATCTGATAGGCCAAGTATCAAGCGTGCTTTCTAGCAAGAGGGGGAAGTTACTGAATGTCGAGCAGAAGGGCATCATTGCAATCATGCAGGGCGAAATACCTGCATCTGAGACATTTGACCTATCAGAAAAAATGAGAGGCGCAACTGCAGGCAAGGCTATGTGGAATACATTTTTTAAGTCATGGCAGGCAGTTCCAAACTCTATATTTAGGCCACTTGTTGCAGACGTAAGAAAGAGGAAAGGACTTAATCCGGAGCCACCGTCGCCTGACGAGTTCATAGACAAGGAGTAAAAAATAATACTCTTTCTCCCATCCTCTTGGGGTGTGTAAGCTTGACTTGGAAAGGCTGGCACTTATACACTGTTTACGATGACTGGTCATGCTTGCCAGCGGATTGAAAATGTTTTTCTTGGACTCGCTTGAAAGGAGGTTTCAGTGTTAGTGATGATATAAGATTATACCATCCTCTGAGGAGATTAAAATTGATTTATACCGGAATAATATTATTATCAAAAATTTCCCAAGAGCCCCCTGAAGTTCTCGATTAAGAAGCGAACAATTATGGATTTAAAAATTACAAAGATGTATTGTACTTCTGTAGTCTTCTAAAATGTCTTCTCTCTTCCCAAGGAATCTAATTCAATAGTTTACCTCCGCGGACTTTCCAACAAGGCTTTAGCGGATTCTAATATTAATATTACACTCTGCAAGAGTCGTGTTATTAGCATCGCATACTGTCTCAATATCTGTGTGAATCTCTATCATAGGGTTTGCTGGTTGTGAAGCGGCTCTAATTCCTGCCAATGCAACCTCTACTTGGTCTGGAATGATCTCAAGCAGTCTTGTGTAATTATTGAGAGTAGTCGATTCATTCACAAAGCTATTTGTTATAGTTGCAGTAGAGATTATTGTTGCATTACTCATCACTACGGTGTGTGAGATATCATTGATTCTATCTCTTATTGCTCTACTTATCCTCCTCTCTGAATCGTCC
>DAINRW010000215.1:1385-2631 GCA_036741615.1 Nitrososphaera sp. | reverse complement strand
TGGTCATGTTTGGAGATGCCCAAGCAAGAGAAGGTGTACGGGGTGTTGGTCCAGCGGCTAATCTATTGATTCCCGGGTTCAATCCATATTTACCTATTACATATGGCTTGGCAGCCCTTGTTATCACCATTATCATTCATGAAGCAGGACATGGTGTTATAGCAAGAGTGCATAACATTAGAGTCGATTCTACCGGGATTGTGCTATTTCTTGGCATACCTATAGGAGCCTTTGTAAACATTGAAAGGGATGAGCTAAACCGAGCAACGCTCAAACAAAAGAGCGCTATCCTAACTGCAGGCCCACTCAACAATATGATATTAGCCGCTGCATGCTTGTTAGGAATTTACTTTGTAGTTTCTACCCTTGTTCCAGTTCCGCCCGACCCTAATGCGCCACAGTTTGGCGTAATGGTGATTAGCGTAAATAGTGGCTCTCTGGCTCAATCTGCGGGGATTGAGGACGGATCAGTAATTCAGTATATTGCAGGCCAGCAGATCACATCACTTGATGATTTGAGTGCGAATCTTCGAAATAACCTTGGCAATACTGTCGAAATAACTTGGCTCAACAAAGCTGGCGAGAGGATAGCTCGTCAGGTAACACTTCCTTCAGCGGTAGAGCCAGGCAGAGGAACCTTGGGAGTCAGTGTGTCCGCTCTATCTCAAAATCCTCAGGAGGTCCTAAACACATACAAGAACCAATTTACTCAAAACCCCCTGGCCGTTCTTCTTCCACCAACATTTCAACAGGGTTTTGTGCCCTACTCAGATCTCATGGCTCCAAAATACACATCAACTGTCTTTGGGGACGCATTTGCTCCTGTTGCCAATATGCTGTTCTGGTTGTGGTTCATCAATTTTAACGTCGGCATATTCAATGCTCTGCCAATAGGTCCGCTCGACGGGGGTCAGCTGTATGGTGCTTTAATAGAGAACAAAGCGAAGTCCAAAGCGATTGCAAGAAATGCAAATATGCTGTTAACTCTTGTAATGGCTGCGATTGTATTTGCGGTATTAGTGCTACCCTACATCGTATTCTAAAAAAGCACTATCCTTTTATAATGGGGTCACTCATATAGTATCGGCTTATTACCGCTTTATGCCTTATACAATTGATCGTAGCCTAAAGGCATATCCAGTTGGAATATAGTCGGATGAGCGATAATGGAGAAATTAGAAAAGGACCAAAAGGTTGGCGAAAATGTATCTCAAGCAGGTCAGACAGCAACAGCAACCACTACCAA
>DAINRW010000215.1:0-1285 GCA_036741615.1 Nitrososphaera sp. | reverse complement strand
CAACAACAACAACTACTGCACGACCACCACCAACCCCACCAGCAAGAGCATTATCCCGAGAAGATGTCGACAATGGCATCACGAAAGTTACCACACAATGCGAGGAGGCAGTCAGCAAAGTAATACTCAAATCCATTCCCTCAGAGTCTCAGATAACTTTTGTGAGATTTGAAGGCCCTAACATCGCGCTTTATACTAAGAATCCAAAGTTTGCGCTCACTGAGTTGACTTATTTTTTGTCATCTCTGTCGAAGACTTTGAAAAAGAGATTTATTATTCGTACTGATCCATCTAGCAGGCTACCAGAGGACGAGACTAGACAAGCAGTGGTAAAATTGCTTCCAAAAGATGTGCAGGTTTCGGCGATATTTTGCGATGATGCAACAGGTGAGGTAGTTCTTGAAGTAAGCAAACCGGAAGCAATAGATCCCAATATGCTTGTTCAAATTGCTCAATCTACAGGCTGGATAGCACACACTAGACGCTCGCCTCATATTCCATCATCGAGCATCAATACCTTACACTCTACTCTAAAGAGCTCTGCAAAAGAGAGGACGGAGTTTCTGCAAAAGCTGGGCAAACGTGTATTCCGGGAGTCCCTAGTGGTTAGCAGTGTCAATGGGAATGATACAATGCCTCCTCGTCGACAACAACAACAACAACAACAACAACAGCAAACCGCTGCTGCTATAGATTCAGCTGTTGCGGGTGAACCACGAGCTAATAAACCCCAATCGTGGTCTACGAGCCGAGAGGAAGTTATGCTGTTTTGTCTTGGAGGTGTCAAACAGGTGGGCAGATCTTGTTTTGTTGTGGTAACACCGGAGACCAAGGTGATGCTTGATTGCGGTATAAACCCTGGAGAAATGTCGGGGCTTGACGCCTACCCTCGAATTGACTGGTTCAATTTTGATCTTGATGATCTGGATGCAGTAGTAATAAGCCATGCACACATTGATCATCAAGGCTTCTTGCCGACACTTTTCAAATATGGCTACAGAGGACCTGTGTACTGTACTGAACCTACTTTGCCCTTGATGATCCTTCTCCAGACAGACTCTGTCAAGATTGCAAACAGTAACGGGACATACCTACCATACGCCGCAAGGGATGTGAATGAAGTAATTAAGCACTGTATCACTTTGCCATATGGTAAGCCTACTGATATTTCGCCTGACGTGACGATTACGCTCAACAACGCAGGACATATTATGGGCAGTGCTACGGTTCATCTTAATATCTCCGGCGCCCATAACATTTTGTACTCCGGAGACTATAAGTATGC
>DAINRW010000214.1:0-2641 GCA_036741615.1 Nitrososphaera sp. | reverse complement strand
ACCTTTGGATTCTTACTTGGTGCATTTTCATGGGGCATGCCCTTTTCCATTAACCGATTGCTCGATGTTTCAAGCATCAGCCCAAGGCTTACGTTGGTGTCTTTCAGCATCGACATTTCCTTTTTGGTGAGGCTGCCTGCATTTGTGTGTGGTAGCAATCCTGTTTTTTCGAGGACAAGCTCACTCATATGGGAAATATATTCAACAGTTGATGAATAACTAAGAGAACGAAGCCAGGTTCTTGCTTGCTCATATTTTTGCTCTGGCCGTTCGCCGGTTACGAATAATGCTTCTGTGCAACGAAATTTTTTGCCAGCATCTGCTATTGTAAGAACTTGAGTAGGGTTCAACATTGAAAGCATAGGGTCAGATGGTTCCTTTTTGTAGGTGCAATAAGTACATGTATCACGACAAAGATTTACAAGATTAATGAACACTTTTCTTGAATATGTGATTATGTTGGGCCTTGTCCTATCCCTTATCCTGCCTGCGGCTGTCATTAGCACATCAGTGGGACATTCTGCCATCAATTGATAGGCCTCAGTCTTGGTTATTCCTGACTCTAAGGCATGGTGAAGCATCTCTCCCACAGCTTGATTTATGAGCAAATGCAGCAGTATTGGAAGTGTACATTACTAATAAATAATTCACAGGCAGAATATAGATCATGTTATTAGGCTTTGTTCTATCCATCTGTGGCAGGTAGTATCATCGTTTTCCTCATTCCTTCAGTCGCTCATCTATATCTCTTATCAGCCAGTCATGTGGCCATTTAATACCAAGCGGTTGAAAGACCCTGCCTTTTTACCCTGGAATAGATCATGAATAATACTTAAACGAATTATTATGCAGGATAGAAATTCTTTCACTAAGACAAGAGGAAACAACCCGGAGAGTCAACTAAATATTGTATACTTCATGAGAACTATTTTTAACCAACAGTACTCATAGCCTATAAAGATAGTAGAGATGCAGTATATTCTTTGCTTCAGTTACCCAACATGGAATATTCTTTATAGAATTAATAAACAATATTACCGCTAATGAGATTCTTGCTGGCTAGGCCGGGCTGCCAGAGTTGCAATGGCTTCAACTGTCTGCCCGTCACGTAGTATTGTCAGTTTTAGATCATCGCCAACCGCCTTTTCCGTTTCCACATAGGCCAAGATATCATCGATCCTTCTCACCGTGTTGTTGTCTATCCCGATTATCACATCCCCTCCAAGCGTGATCGGTATGCCATCGATGACTGCATCTTCCCCACCTCTTTGGATGCCAGCCTTTTCCGCAGGACTTCCTGCTACCACATCTATGACCAAAAAACCACGGGGTTCATCAAGACCAAGGCGGTCAGCAATGCCTGGAGTCATATCCCTGCCCGCGACCCCAAGCCATGGGTGCTGGTATGATCCTGTGGTAATAAGAGATGGCACAATCTGAGATATTGTATTTGACGGAATAGCAAAGCCAACACCAGCAAACTGGCCAGTGGTCGAATAAATTGCAGAATTAATACCTATCACCTCACCTCTCATATTGAGGAGCGGTCCACCAGAGTTACCAGGATTGATAGGGGCATCAGTCTGTATGATATCAGGTATCGTAAAACCTTCATCTTCCTGTGCAGGGATTTGCCTCCCTACTCCACTGACAATACCGGTGCTCAAAGAGCCGGAAAGCCCGAAAGGATTGCCAATTGCGGCCACACGCTCGCCTACTCTTACCTTAGAAGAATCTGCAAGTGGCAAGGAGAGTAGTTTTTCCTTTGGTACTTCTTGTACATAAAGGACTGCAATATCGGCTGATGGGTCTGAACCTATCAACGAAGCGCGATATACACTGCCATCTGGAAATGTTACATCCAGCCTGTTGCCCCCACCGTCGACAACATGATGGTTTGTAATGATATGACCATTATCGTCATATACAAAGCCCGATCCGAGTCGAGATTCAAAGACATCTATTTCATTGCTGTCAGTTATTTGGACGACTGAGTTTTCTACCTTCTGGAAAAGATCTGGCAAGGTCAGCGGTGTGTTAGAAGCTTTGACTATACCCGCTTGACCTACCCGAAATGCATCCTCGCTAAGCCCTCTCCTCCCCTCTGTAGTCGTCTGCACTAGATCGCCTACAAAAGGCACATCGACACCCAAATATTCGTCCAGATCTGTAAACTGCGAAAATACGAACAGGAGCACAAATGCAGCAACCACAACAACAATTGACACGGCTAGAATAGCCTTGATCAATATTGAGAAAAATGTTACATCTTTTCTAATAATCTTTTGCCCGGTTGAAAAATTTTGAAGTGTGCACCTGTGACAACTATTACTATTGTCTGCTAATGTATGGTGCACTTAACTCGACTTCAGGCTCTTCTTCAAGGAATTCTACCAAGCGTGTGTACGACAGCAGAAATTCCCTTCCCTTAGTAGTAGTCCTATAAACTACACCCTCAGGTAACACATCCTGTTCGATCAGCCTCTTTCCTATTAATTCTCCGAGGTAGAGATGTACTTGCTCGTAACTGAGGTTCGCTCTATACATTATATGGGTCTTTTTTATCCCAGAGGTGGCAAGTGCCAACACGTCGCCCATTATCTGAATTTTTCCTCTATTGTTTTTGCGTTCATACATCATT
>DAINRW010000213.1:0-2650 GCA_036741615.1 Nitrososphaera sp. | reverse complement strand
GCTAGAATACAGGTTAGCAAGAATGGTCTTGTCTAGCGGGTCCATCTGGGAATCTCTACTATGTGGCAATAGCGAAATCATTAATGTTATAAACTATTGCCTACCTATGCAAAGTTCATATATTTCCTTAATTGAATCATAGCACTTTTGTATAATGAGATAAAACATTCTATTCTGGTTAGATCGTTTCCAGGTTAGATCATTTCCCGGTTATATTGGGCTGACATCTACATTCTATCTCTAAAGTACTTCGATTGAATGCTTCTCAGCATTACAATATGTGGGATCTCAGAGTATGGCCTGTCCTCCGATAAAAAATTCTCTTAGACAAAAGCCATTAAGATCTATGATTAAGAATCAAAATATAACTATAATTAGAAAACTTAAGGGCAAGTGGGTATCCCAATTCTCCGACATGTTTCGGTGTAAGTAGCAAAAGCTGCTCTTTGTTACCACATTGTTGGCATAGTAATTTGACCTCTGCTTAACGAATAACTTCTGATAAAGATTACACATAAAATTAAGCCTGAATAATGCGTATATTCTATAACATCCTGCCAATGCCATTGTTATGGCATTGTTGTCCGCCTCCGCAGAAATAAGGAAGAAGCTTGAGGAAAACTGGATACAAATCCTCAAGGCTAATTCTGCAAAGTTTTCGCTCGACACGATAGATGGTTCTAGCCCACCTTCGATCTTTGTGGGTCGTTATGGGTACCCGAAGGTGCGGTTAGGGCCAATGATACCTCCATTGCATGGCGATACTACTATCTTGGACAGAACAGAGCTGTGGCCAGGAAAAAGCCTTCAAGAGATATCAGGCTATCGTCTGTCACTTGTGCTGGGTTCTAAGAACGTGAATATACATGAAACTTCTAACAGATATGTTGAGAACATGCAGGAGCTTTCAATGTCTGAGAAACCTGCTGAAACTGAGGCCACATTTGAAAAAAAACCTTTAGCCGATGTCAAAATGCAAAAAGAATTTAGACTTAACTACGAAGGCCCACCTTTTGGGCCAACTGCGCCCCTGAGGTCTTTTAAAGTGGCCTCCCATTCCGCCGACAAGCGTATTGAATCTGTATACTATGATACAGATTTGAGGGCAATAGAAGCTGTGATGAAGTTATACAGGCATGGAGTAGAAGTGAGTATCATCCAGCGAGTCCTCAGCATTGGAATGCTTGGAACAAAGAAGAAACGGAAGCTTGTGCCAACTCGGTGGAGCATTTCTGCTACTGACGATATTATTTCAGGAATACTTGTAAAGGAGATTAAAATGAATCCTTCAATTGATCAGTTTGAAGTAACACGGTATTCGCATCTTGATAATCATTATTCTGTCATTTTGATACCTCATGATGAATGGATTTTTGAAATGATCGAGTCTTGGTTCACAAGCCAAGGTCAGGTGGCCATAGGCGCAGATAATGAAGATGCAAGAGGACTCAACCATGACCCTTCGATAGCTGGAGCATATTTTGCAGCGCGGCTTGCCGTAGTAGAGCATCTATCACGTCGACGCAAAAAGGCTGGGGCTATTGTTCTCCGTGAAATACATCCCAATTATGTAATACCCGTTGGGGTATGGCAAATAAGAGAAGGAGTACGCGAAGCTCTGAAAAAACCTCCGCAAAAATTTGACGATTTTAACTCTGCAATGTCATCTGCCTGTTTCTGTATGTCGCTGTCAAAGAACGAATTAGCACAAAAAAGCAAGCTTTGTAAGAGTTTCAAGAGCCAGACAAAGATAAGTGATTTTGCCTAACTACTAAATGCTGGCAAAGGGTCATATATTAGCCCTGCACTAAGTTGTCTTGATAGTTATGATGAGCGAGGCCCCTCCAGAAGGCATCAAGCATATTGTTACAATCAAGCAGGTAGAAAAACCAGTGAAGATCACAGATCAAGCCAAGGCCGAACTTCAGAGCTCGGGCATGATGGATGAGAAGGGTAAGCTGAAGTTGAAGGGCGTAAGTCCAAAGATGTTAAAGCGCATGAAGCTAGAGGCAGTTGACTGCCCTGTACTGGATAGGGAAATCGGTTTTCTGCAATGTTACGTCTGCAGAAACTTTTTCAGCAGGCCTATGGGTAAGGTTTACTGCAAAGGTGATCCACTTTAGGCTTATAGAGGCCTCTTTAAGGATGACTTAACCATTTATCGTGAATATAAATTATTTACAATCTCCTTCAAGGGCACATAAAAGAAGGTGATATATCTAAAAATACTCTTTTTTAATTGGGGATTTGCTGTTAACTTGAAATATGCTCAGGCCTTATGCTAAGTCAAAATAAATCCATTTAGAAGATACGGAGGTAATGAATTTTTTCAATAATGGATTATTATCCTGACTTATATTGAAATTGTTACGCAGGATAAGAAGCTACTATTTCTCAGTTACTCAAGAGATGTCTCTATAATGTTCTTTTAGAAAAAGATATTTGCTTCGTCATGAAGAACGGAGAGCATCTTCATGAATGAATTATTAGGCTCAGCACGATCAAATTGTAGGTAGATGCTTCTTCTGTGCATACCTTATGAGTACAGAAACGATAACTTGTCATATTCTAAAAGAGGTAAAATTTTTTGCAAGTAAAAACGGAGACATCACTTACAATAACTTCATAAATCCTAATCGATTTGCCAATG
>DAINRW010000212.1:0-2659 GCA_036741615.1 Nitrososphaera sp. | reverse complement strand
CTCTGGCTTATGTAGTCAGAGTATACGCTAGATTGGTCGAACTGGGTGCAGAAACGCCAGCCAAGAACCCATACGTGGCCGAAATGTACAAGCTTGCACTCGAAGGAAAGCTGTACAGCAGGTCAATTCCGTAAACTCGATTTCGACAATGTCTGGGCAACCGGACCCCGCTTTTTCTATTTTTTGCTTTCTAAAAAATAAAAGTTTACAGGTGTTACTGGATGATACAATATATAAAATCGGTAACAAGAGTCAATTGCTGACAGGTCGCAGTTTATAGTTAAGTGCTATTTTCTGTTATTCTTAATGAGAAGTGGAAACGAGGTACTATCGCCTGGGCAACAGACTTTATCTCGAGTTCAGGTGCATACGTCGACCTTCATCAAATGTCAAAGAACTTTATCTTTTAAAAAAATAATATCTTATCATTGCTCTTGGTAAACAATAAATACGCATGGTCTTTGCATAGTAATCATGCCCGTTATTGATCCTGTTTGCGGTATTGAAATGCATCAGGAACTTGCAATTAGCCATGAGCATCATGGTAAGACGTACTACTTTTGTTGCGATGGCTGCAAGAGAATTTTTACAAAAAAGCCGCGTAAGTATTCAAAGTGAAAGTGGCACAACAGGAAAAGCACCACACTTTCTGCAAAACCTGGTATCAGGTGCAACGCATCCTCGACAATCGGAGCAACGAGATGTGCAACTATGATCGTCTTTTCCCTCCTCTTTTGGCGGAGGGAAGTAGCTTCTGAAAATGGCATAATAATGAAGATGTTCCTTGCTTCTTATTCTGACGCTCTCTTGCTCTTCAGCTATTCTTTTCTTATTTGCAAAAGTCAAGTCGTCGATCTTTTCTTCAATGTGTTGTTCGTAACGATCAGTGGCAGCTCCTTGCTCCTGTGCAAACTTCGATCTCCATGCTAGCGGACCCAATGCAGGTTCAAAGCATCTTCTCAGAATAAACTTGCCCCACTTTTTGCCATCATGTATGCCCACTTTTTCATTCACACTGATTTTTTTTGCAAACGAAGCAAATGTCTCATCAAGGAAAGGAGTTTTGACCTCGATGCCTGCGTGTTCACCTAGTCTTCTTGAAGAAAAATGCATAATCTTCCACAACCGTTGAAGCTCTAAATCAAACCTTTGCATATCAGAATAATAGCGAGACAAGTAGTTGTAACCCGCAAAGAGTTCATCGCTACCGTCGCCGGTCATTATGTTAGAATAACCATCGCTTTTTGCCCACTCGATGCCAGAAAGCGCCACAGCAGAATTCCTGATCTCTATCGGATCAAATGTTCTAAGAATCTGTATAACCTGCTCGACTAATTCTGCCATTTTGTTTGGTCCAAAAACAATCTCAACATGGTGTTTGCAGTATCTTTCTGCAACCTGCCTTGCATAGGCAAGATCAGGAGCAGCCGGTCCAAATCCAATCGAAAGAGAGTATTCTGGTCGTAGCATACTTGCCAAGATGCTACTGTCAAGCCCGCCGGAGAGCAGCAGTGCATCTGCATGGTTTCTCTCCACGCTTTCAGTCAGCAGTTGGGTAAGCTGTTCGCAATCTTCCAATACAAAACAAAATCCATGTAAGTGTTACTGTTATTGTTATTATTTCCCAGGGTCTTCAGACTTGGGTGGCGCTTCACAGAACTCTGTCAGGACGCCGTGAAGAGATTTGGGATGTATAAACGTGATCTTACGGCCGTATGAGCCTGTACGCAGTCCGCCAAGCATTCTCATACCATTCTCAGAGGCGCGTGCAACATCCTTTTCGATGTTGTCAGCTGTGATTGCAATATGATGTATACCCTCCCCTCGTTCTTGCAGGAACTTTGAAATTGGACTGTCAGGAGCCGTCGGCTCCATCAATTCTATTCTAGTGTCTTCGAGCATTAGCATCGCGACCCTGACCTTTTCATTGGGCACTTCCTCTATTTCCAGCTCGTTAACATTGAGTATTTTTTGATAGTCGGTTAGTGCCTGCTGCACATTGGTAACTGCAATGGCTATATGGTCAACTCTCACTGGATAATCAAGCATCTGAGAGTTTATTTAATTTACTGCTCTAAGGTTCTGTCCAAAAATATAGTAGAGGTTGTGATGTATTTCGCCCATATAGTCGCGATATTAATATTACTGGAAAGGGTGGCTGAACTAACCGGGGAGTCAGATTAGGTAAAGGAATTGACCTTAAGCTGCAAACAAGCTGGCTTAATCTTGCCCTATTTTCAGAGATTTTTAGATTAGGAAAATTACGCCTGTCATATACTTCTCTCTTCGCTTCTACTATTTCCTATCGAAAAGCCACCAGAATAGTAACGCCCCTAACAACCACCACATAGGAGAAAGCTTCGAAATCAAATCTTATAAAGGCTTCGTCTTCTTTTCTTGTAGAGAATATTGTGTGGCAGATCTCTCTCGCCTATGCAATTTCACAAGCAAAACCTCTGCGGCTTTTCTGACTGGTAGAGATAAGCTAGCTCCACCATGACCAGATCGATTTCTACTCTCTGGCTATAGTTCCCATTACTTCCTAGAAAGATATCTTTGGTTCATATCTCCCGAACACAGTTCGCAAAGTACTGCTAATTTCTCCAAGCGTACTGTAGTTCTTAACTGCGTTGATGATATGAGGCATTAAGTTGTCATC
>DAINRW010000211.1:0-2672 GCA_036741615.1 Nitrososphaera sp. | reverse complement strand
TCTAACCTCAACTCACTTGTATGTGATATTTGTAGCAAGTCATTTGATAGTCTAGACAAGCTAGGCGAGCATCAAAAGAAAGAACATGATATGTAAATAGAAGTGTTTGTGATGATCGGTAATGCGTGCCTTTATTGCAGTAGATGTATCAAGCGATGAGATAGTTAAACTGCAAAATGAGATACTATCTACAGCAGGATGGAATCTAAAAGATGTCAAGCCTGTTGAGTCTCACAATTTTCATTTTACACTAATCTTTCTTGGAGAAATAAATGATGGTGACGATATTGATAAAATTAAAGAAGTGATGCAGAAAGGGCTTTCATTTGAACCATTTACAATTACTTACACTGGGATTGGTGCCTTTCCCAATCCAGCATACGCTAGAGTGATCTGGGTGGGTGTCGACTCCGATGGTGCTCAAAAATTAACCAGCCTTGCAAATGATGTCGTATCAACTATGTCTCAGCTTGGCTTTAAAGCAGATAAGCCTTTTTCAGCCCATATGACATTGCTTAGGGCCAAGGGCAGACCGCTCAGCATGAGAAATATCTCTTCAAAATACCATGGGAGAACGTTTGGATCCGACAGGATAGATAAAGTACATCTCAAGAAAAGCGAGCTTTCTCCATCGGGCCCCATATACTCGAACGTTTATACCATAGAAGCTAAAAAATGAGTGAGAGACATACACATATACACATACAAAATATGCCAGATCTTCGAACCGTAATTTCCAAAGTATTGTCTCTTTGTGAACCCACTCATGGAGAAGAGACCAGGATAGGCAAAGTAGCACAGGAGGCAAAGGCTCATGTAGAGAGGTACGTTGCAGAGATGGACGATGTCGTTGAAGTAGTATTTGGCGGCTCTTATGCCAAAGGCACCTGGCTTCCACATCACGCTGACATTGACATTTTCGTCAAGATCAAGCCATCAGTTGCGATTGAGAAATTTGAGGAGATGGGTATAGAAATTGGCACCGAAGCACTTAAAAAATACGGGCCGAAGCTTCGTTATTCAGACCATCCCTATGTTGAAGTATTTGTAAAAAAAGTCAGAGTTAATGTCGTTCCCTGCTATGATGTAAAACAGGGCAGATGGCAGAGCGCAGCAGATAGATCACCTTTCCATACTCAATACATCAGCAGTCACTTTGATAATGAAAAAAGGAGGGAAGCTAGGCTCTTGAAAAAATTCTTCAAATCAGTTGGTATTTATGGCGCAGAAATTTCCACGGAAGGATTCAGCGGCTATGTTTCAGAAGTGTTGATACTCAAATACTCCTCTTTTGAGAATGTCTTGCGCTCAGCTGCTAATGACTGGGAAGAGAGGCAGATAATTGCCGTTTGTGATTTTGATTCAGACTTTGTCAAAACATTCAACAGTCCACTAATAATTATCGACCCAGTGGACTGCAGAAGAAACCTTGGCACTGCAATTTCACCGGAAAGCGTAGCCAAGTTCATGTTAGCTGCTAGGGCATTTCTTGAGAAGCCATCAGTTGAGTTCTTCAAAGAAGAGGATGAAAAAAATCGACATACTGCAAGCAAACAGGATTCACTAATTCTTCCAAATGTGCTTGTAGTAGAATTTTCTCATGAAAAGAAAAGTCCAGATATAATATGGGGTCAGCTGAAACGAACCTTAAACGCAATATCAAAGCAATTAGAACTTGCACACTTTGAAGTACTGCGAAGCTCGTGTGTAACAGACGAAAGAAGCTCTGCCGTCCTTGCTTTTTTGCTTGAATCAATAACTCTGCCGGCATACACCAAAAAGAAAGGCCCTGAAATATTCAGAAGGAAAGACACAGCTAGCTTCCTCTCAAACAGAAAAAGCAAGCCGCTTGCAGTCTGGGTTGACAAGGAAATGAGAATTGCGATGCTTGTTGAGCGCAAGTCTACGGATGCAAGAAAGTTCGTCAGATCGCTTTTGCTAAATCACGGTGGTGGAAATAGTGGTATTTCAAAAGATCTAATTGTAGGCAAGCTTCAAATTTATGTCGGAAGCGACAGGAAGACACTAAAAGGGCTAGCAAAGGAGGTCATTTATGAGGTTGTCTCAACAGAACGTCTCATATTCAAGAGAAGAGAAGGAGCTTGACATACGATCACCTAGCCTGGTTCCCCTCATAACATATCCTCACTTTTCAGAAGTCGAATACAATGATCGGATAATGGAGATGGAGTCAATTGGAATAACATCAATCATTTTAGGCGGAAAAACGATAGTAAATGGTGCTCATATTGCAGGCAAGGGCTGTGTGGGGATTGTAGTCAAGTCAAAAGTAGGAAGTAAAGTTTGTGCACTCAAGATAAGAAGGACAGATGCAGACAGAACGACAATGAATGCAGAAGCACATTTTCTCAAAATAGCAAACAGCATCGGAGTAGGCCCGCATCTGGAAGGGCAAACTAGGAATCTTATTGCGATGGAGTATATCAACGGTGAGAGCATCATTGATTGGATATTGTGCAACAGGAACTACTACTACTACTACAGCGAAACTACAAAGCGTAAGATGCGCACAGTAACAAGGTCTATCCTTGAGCAATGCTTCAGTCTTGATGGAGCAGGCCTTGACCACGGTGAGCTAAGCAGACTGGCACGACACGTCATTGTTTCAGATAGGCCCTACATAATCGATTTTGAAAGCGCGAGCACGACAA
>DAINRW010000210.1:0-2674 GCA_036741615.1 Nitrososphaera sp. | reverse complement strand
GTTTGGGGATTCTCCATCATAAAGAAAAGGCTGTTTGTGGACAGTGTGGCGAAATATTCGCAAAATATGAAGATCTAATTATGCATGCAAGACACAGCCACCATCATCCGATAGTAAAATGCCATGAATGTGGCAAAGAGTTCATTCATGAAAAAGATAGATTACATCATGTCAGAGAAGAACATAAAAAGAAGATCGAGAACAGACAGCGCAAGAATTTGAATCAACGTCAGAAATAAAGAACCACGCTACTGCTGCCTAGAAAAATGTAGATACATAGAGGGAGAAGATCTTATATCGTTCCTAACGAGCAGCGACAGATTACGCAGACTTGGTACTGGTATTACCAAATTATGGAATTATTTGTTATTGAACTCATACATAGAATAAATAGCAACTTGTAGTATTACTGGATGGTGGAGTATGAGTGAATTTGCATATTTTCGCTTTATGAGCTATAATATGCTAACTGTTGAGGAGCAACAGCACAGGGAAGAGATCATTGCACTAACCGAGCAGGTCCTTGATGCCAAGGGTTTAGAATGTGATTCTAAAATATCCAAAATATCTGAAGAACAGTTGAGAGAAATACTTGAGGGAGTTAGAAGGCTTCGGAAGAGAAAAAAGAAGAAAATTGAAGAACTTGGTGAGGATAACAGGCAAAAAGAGGCACTTGGTATTGTTTCTATAGATTAGCGTTGCAAGGTCAAAGAAAGAGTAACCGTTAAGCTCGCTAATTCTTTGACCCTAAGTTTTGAAGTTTTTTATGCCGAGTCCCTCTGGGCCCGCTAAATTTAAAAAAACGTTGGAAAAACTGACCCAGTGCTTATGAGGATGAGGTTTGCAGAGCATGACACATTACCTTTCTAAATGCGATTCCATAATCTGCTTAGTTATACTATTGTATGCTTCAAGGAAACTTTTTGCATACATGTTAGCATTCTTCTCCGATCCCCTATGAATGCCTCCTTTCGTCCTTATATGATGATAAAATTCATGTAATACTACAAAGGGATTGTAAAAGACATCCGAGTTTATTGCATAGATTTTACTTTCATTTTGAACATAAACCGCATATACTGTCTTTCGTTTTCCTTTTACAGTTCCAACTACTATTTCAGGTGGAGTAACATTGTATAACTTGCTTAGATGTTGTAACGCTTCTTCTGTCTTTTTATTAAGAATCATGTAAACTATTTTAGCCTTGGTTAAATCATCCAAGGCGATGGTGATAGACATAAAACCCAAACACCTCATTCTATTATATTAAATATTTCTCTTACGCCAATCATGGTTTAGAACCTGTAAAGATGCTGACTCGACTGCCACAGGATCACTACTCTTTTCTGTTCAAAGCAGAATGTGAATTTCGCTAACAAGCCATAAGAATATCCTCAATGAAGTAAGCACGAGCCTGCAACTATCCCATGATTCTTATCTTTCACGTTATTAATCCAAATTCATAAGTTTGATTGATGTGTAGAAGTCCAGACGTTGAAATTGACCCTACACCGGATAGCGGAAGGGGAAAGTCATATACAACCAAGACATTGAACCCCCTTACATGCAGGAATCAAACCTCCTTGAGCCTCGTCCGTTAATCTTTAAAGCTAACAACTACTGAACCCATCTATTTGGTAGGTTCGAATCCCACTGATCCTGTGATCTAGTTGAATTGAGTCCAAATTTTGAAGTTTTTCTGCCGAGTCCCTCTGGGCCCGCTAAAAATAAAAAATCGTCCAAAAAATGGACCAAATCGCTAACAACATAGGGTCCTTATATGGTTAGGCATACATGGCAAAAGCTGTCAACAGCTCTATGAGGGAATAAGGAGGGAATTGTTAAAGAGGCGCATGGTGGCGGCGAGAAAGGAGAAATGCTGGCGAATCAGGCTCGAGACTGGACTGGCGCGTAAACTTTCCCAGAAGTTATACATACTGTTAGGAATGGAGCCTTTTGCATTGTTCTTGATGATGCCGCTGTAGGCTGCCAAAGATTATTGTCGCAGAATGGGATCCAGGATTGGATGATGCTCCGACCTAAAACCGATTTGCGCTGTAATTGCCGGGTCGTTCCTGCATATGTTTTCGACGACGGATTCATCGTCCGTTTCAATGATAGCTATGCCGTATACACCACTGGGATCTAGGACGGGGCCGAATATGATCGCGATTTTCCTGTTAGCCAGGTCTTGCCAATATGCAACATGTTCCTGCATTACCTTTCCTTCCACTTCTGTCATGTCCTGAGCGAAAGTCGGCCTAGGTGGGATGAGCTTGTTTAGGAAATAATGCATATAAAACTCGTCAGCTCCAACAGGAAGAAATACTTTCCGTCATATCCTCCAAAATCTTGCGAATGAAGGAAATAGGGAAAAGAGGATGGTTCGTTCCTGCAATTTAGTAGCCAGCTATCCTCCTGACCCCGTCATGAGTCTCCTCTGATTTTCTGTTGCTCATCTTTTGTTTACCTGTTCTACTGTCGCATATCACGGTACTTGTGGACTTGGGGGTGCTGGTACAAAGTTGTCGTTTTACTACAGCTGGGACCCTTGTGTCATCGCTCAATCCAGTCAAGGTTCCAGCATTGGTACACAGAAGAAAACTTGTGGACATCGTCTGGTGCTTTGGCGTTGAACGAACTGCCACATCCTATGCAACAGTTATTTTTTCAT
>DAINRW010000209.1:0-2720 GCA_036741615.1 Nitrososphaera sp. | reverse complement strand
TTTCCTCCACTATCGATGGTTTCCTCTCTTCTATCGGAAGAGTCGGCCCTTCAGGGACATCACCTGCACTTTCTCGTATTTCTTGTACTGAAGCTCTTAAAGCTCTGTCCTCCGGCATTGGCGCATCCCTGTCAACTGCATACTGCTCAATCCGCTCCCCTACTACTATAGAGCCTCCTGAAAGTGCGATTTTTGACTTGGGGATGTCAAATCGTAAATTACCCGAATCACTAAAAACAACTATTTGGTCCTCCGTTTCCTTTGCAACACGTCCCATCGCCTGATCATTTACAATCACTGTCTTATTGAACAAGTCCTTTGGATACTTGCCCTCATAGCTACCTAGATCAGTCTCTGTAGATGATTGCTTCGACTCTTTTTCAAACTTCATCATATTCTCTACACTCAGGCCTGCTTCTGTGTTGCTCTGAGCTGTTCCCATTTTCTCTTTGGCTGTTTCGGCTCCTGCTTGGGCTAAATCTTTGATCCGACTTGCAGCCCCTTCTACGTCAACATTCATTACAGCTTCCCCTGCATCCTTCATCTTTTCCTTGACTGCTTTGGAAGCCTGTCCTAACTCATAACCGACAGAGCTCTTGACCTCCGTAGCAGCGTCTCTAACCTTTTCCTCCACTATCGATGGTTTCCTCTCTTCTATCGGAAGAGTCGGCCCTTCCACAGGACTATATTTCTCACTTGCTGCAGGGACATCACCTGCCTTTTGCAATATTTCTTCAGCAGAGGGTCTAATGCTTCTGTCCTCCGGCATTGGCGCATCCCTGTCAACTGCATACTGCTCAATCCGCTCCCCTACTACTATAGAGCCTCCTGAAAGTGCGATTTTTGACTTGGGGATGTCAAATCGTAAATTACCCGAATCACTAAAAACAACTATTTGGTCCTCCGTTTCCTTTGCAACACGTCCCATCGCCTGATCATTTACAATCACTGTCTTATTGAACAAGTCCTTTGGATACTTGCCCTCATAGCTACCTAGATCAGTATCAGTAGGCGCATCTTTCTCCATTGCAAAGCAAGCGGCTATACAGCATAAAACAGGTATGGGAAAATGGAGTAGAAGAAAGTTAAATGCCAAGATTATAATTGACGTGATACCTTTTTTCTGTTGTGGAGGTACGATATTCCTCTAGTCCGAAGGTTGCATTAGGCCTTTCATTCTGTGCCCTTGCTATGTTGTACTCTGTAATGTTGGTTGGAGTTTACATCAGTTCCTCAAACCAAGGACTTTCTTGCCCTGAATGGCCTCTATGTCCAAACGGTTTTGGTCTGCCTACAGAGAAGCATTTCTTTGAGCATTATCATAGAGTGATGGTGGTAATAACGGCTGGTCTTATCTTTGCTACTGCAGCATACTCATTCAAGAAATTCAAGCCGGCGCAAAAAACTGCAATAATTGCGGCAATAGTCATGTCAGTGCAGATAATATTAGGTATGTTGGTGGTCACTACTCGCCTTGAGCCCATTCTCGTCGCAACTCATCTATCAACTGGTATCTTGCTCTTTGCAATGACACTTATGACTTTTCTAGCATCGTTTAAGCTAAGGCATCAATAATATTCAGCGCTTAACGAAAGATCATCTCCTCTGTATTCCGTTCTTGAGTTCGACTTCTTGCGCTAGTGCAGCTTGAGCATGAAAGGAGGGGAGAGATAAATCGCATATAAAAAGGAGCTCTCATAACAAGGCGTTAGCAAGGTCCGAGCAGCAATTACGAATAGTCATTAAATATGCTATTTATATGGGATAACAGGTCGTTGCGTAGCTGAATCACCTTAGCACGCTTATCGCCATCCAGATCTGTAGTTAGCAAAGCCTCAAGTCCTTCTACCAAATACTTGATGTTTGGAAGCGTCAACAGGATTTTTCCTTCATCTTCGTTCTTGCTTGCCATTATCCACACGTATATTACTGACGGCGGTTATTATTAATTAATCTCGCTGTAATCTTTGGTATATAACGAATAATAGCGTATATCTAATACTCATAACTAAAAACTTATTGTATATGGCTGAGAGCCAACGGCAGACTATAATTAATTTGTACAATTCTGGTATCTCTCCTGAGATAATTGCATTTCAGCTTGATATCGGTCTAGAGGATGTAGACAAGGTGGTCCAGAGCATAAACGAGACTAATCTGCCTCCTAAGCCGGCATCTGAAGCTGGGCTCTCGGCGTCTTTCTACCTCGATGCCGTAGTAGACCTTGACAAGGCGATAAGTATGGCCCAGCAGAGGGTATGGAAAGCGCTTAAGGTGGAATCGAAGTTTGACATCTCCACCGAAGAAACTCATGAAATTCTTGCCAGGTACTCCAAGTCAAAGGTTATGCTTGTAATCCTCCACATAGATCTTGTTGGCTCCACTAGACTGTCATCTGATCTGCCAACTGATAGACTTGCCGCTATAATCCAAGCGTTTACACAAGAAATGTCGATCACAATATCTGCATATGGAGGATATGTGTTGAAATATGTGGGAGATGCGATCATGGCGTTTTTCCTTGCAACCGGTGACAAATATCTGCCATGCATTAATGCAGTTAACTGCGCACATTCGATGATCAAAATAATCCGAGAAGGCATAAACCCGATCTTGAATCAGTATGACTATGCTGAAATGAACGTCCGAGTTGGTATAGATCTAGGTGAAAATGTCGTGGTACAATATGGATGGGATATCTTCAATGTAGATGGCAAAAA
>DAINRW010000208.1:0-2722 GCA_036741615.1 Nitrososphaera sp. | reverse complement strand
AACCGAAGCGCGCGGCTGTGCCATATCGCCGTATTTGATGTTTGGCTCCTTCTTGTTACGCACACAATGTCTACAGTGTCAAAATATTTGCAAAGGTCTTCGTAGACTCGAAAACCCACAGGCGTGAATTTTTTCTTTACCCACTGATCGCCTATTAACCAGCCCAACACTCTGCCGGGTTTGAGAACTCGATAGCACTCAGCCATCACCTTGTCAAGTTCTTTATAGAATTCATCAGTTTCTGCAGAGATATGTCCTATGTTGCCAGGATGGTCATTGTAGTCAATGTTGTCGCCATACGGTGAATCAATGAATATCATGTCGACGCTTGCATCTGCAAGTGGTATTTTGCGAGCGTCATTCTGAATTATATCGGGCCTAGTAGGTGAAATGTCGTATGCTATACATCTGCGACCCTCTTCCTTGCATACATCTATGGTGGTGCCACTCCCTGCCATCGGATCAAGCACAAGGTCGCCCTGTTCTGTGTATCGCTTGATCATATTATATATTACATAGGCTGGCGTGACCCCAGCGTATTTGTTACTCCCTTTTTGCGACTTCCCATAATTCTGCTTGGGATAGTCCCACAGGGTAGTCGTTTCAAGCCGCAGATTATTATTGATCTCTGTATCTTTTAGGTGGACCTTCAAGCCACCATTGGGGTTAATGAGATACTGCGAAAGCGATTGTGCCAATTCGTTCTTTAGCATTCCATGCCAGGATATTCCGTTGCTAGAGAGGACTTTTTTTGCACCCGAAAGAGAGTGTACGTCTCCATTGGGCGATATCCTCACCTGATAAGGGTATCTACCTCTCCAAGCTTCAGGCACGATATTCTTCGCACCATCAGATGTTGCTAGGAAAGTGCCATAGAGAGTATCTGTATCTATGTTAAGCAAAAAGAGAAGGTCACCTTTTTTTATTTTCAAAACATTTTCGCCATAAACGTGATTTGTTGCAAAGAGCATCCTGTCGAAACATTCTTGCTCACTCTTGCGGGTGCAGGCGAAGATGTGCCCGGCTGGTGCCTGCACTACTCCCTTCATTATATCTATGGAGATAAAGAGACAAGCTGATTTAACGATATCGGAAGGAACAACAATTTCAATGAAATAAGAAAGATCATGTTTTGCCTTAGTGGTTATTCTTTTGACTCTTTTTCGCTTACCCTTTGTTTTACTCAAAGATTATCATAAAATAAAAAATAGTCAAACCTGCAATATCGAGTTAAAAGTGGGTTTCCCCTATACAATTAAAAAGAAATATCATCAAATCAGTAAAGTACATAAAACATTCAAGAATTACGAGTATTTATTGAATATCGGCAGTTGGTGAAGAATCTAGGTATCATCTAAAAAACCTTTTACGACACCTATGATATTATTATCGTATAATGACACTCTGCTATCTTTGCAGCACAAGGACAGCGTCAATGGAATGTTCTGAATGCAAAAGACCTGTATGCAAAAAGTGTACGAAGGATTTCCCATTCTCCAGCAGTGCATGCCTTGAATGCGCCGAAAGCATAAAGACAGGTTTGGGAGGCACTAGAAAAGATGAAGAGATTTTTTAATTTTCACTCAATTTTTTATTAGGCTGTAGCTATACCAAAATTAAAACACGCTCTTAATACTCCTCCTTGAATAAAAGGGACTTTTCTACTATTTCCCATGTTTAATATAGGGAATTATTCGCAACTAGCCAAGAGACTCTGGTAAATGACTTCAATAACAGTTGCAAAGTTTGGCGGCAGCGCCCTCGGGTTAGAGGGAGCTATGATCCCCCAAATCATTGAAAGAATAAAACAGCTACAGCGAGACTCTAAGGTAGTTACTGTTTTCTCGGCACCTTTGATTGAGTATAATGGCAAAATTATCTCTATGACAGATATGGCAATTTATGTGGGCAGAAGTTATGCTTCTTCTACTCCTGTAGAGATTGAAGTGTTAAGAGAGACTTATGAGAGAATCTCTTCCAAGTACTTGGACAACCATCACCGCCATGAATTTCTTGATACTCTTGATAAGTTCTACAAGCAGGTCATAATTTCGCTCAAGCAGGCAGCGGAAAATAGGCGCTTTGTTGATGTGATAAGATCAAGAACACTTGCATACAGTGGCGAAGTCGCAATGTCCTACTTGATGGACTATGTAATGCAAAGTATCGGCCTCAAGTCATCACATGTGTTAATCGAAAAGTGGCCAATAATCACTGATGACAACTTTGAAGCTGCCAACTTTATGATGCAAGAGTCAAAAGATCATGTCGGCCATCTTATCGACCTCGTAGATCACAGCGATGTTGTATCTATGGGCGGATTCATAGGCAAGACTGTGGATGGACTCGAAACGACATATGAGCGCGGAGGCTCAGACAGGACTGCTGTTGATATTGCAATTCTACTCCATGACCACTATGATGTCAAGATCGATTTTGAAAAGGACAGTGCAGTTTTAAGCGCAGATCCAAGGATTGTGAAAGAGGAGCTTGAACATATACAATATCTATCATACAATGAGGCCAAGCTTGCAGGCATGTTTGGCATGAAAATCCTCGACCCCATTGCAATAAAAGAGATAGATGACAATAACCTTGACATTCCTATTGTTATCACAGAGATGGTCAAGCCAAACGGCAACGTGACCATGATCAAGAAGAAGCCGCCAGTTTTAGAGCACGCTAATCCAATAAAAATAGTGACAGGCAAGCGAAACTGCGC
>DAINRW010000207.1:0-2738 GCA_036741615.1 Nitrososphaera sp. | reverse complement strand
TCTTTGGCGCATCGTCTATCAATATATCAAAAGGGTAGTTGGCCTTTGGCACTGCGTCATAGATGAACAATAATTCGTCTGCATAAATTCGATAGAAATCGAGCCATTTGGATACATAGGGTGCTGTAGGTCTCTCTCGCTTTGTGATTATAGATATCCTGTAGCCCTTACGGTGGATGCGTTTTGTCACCTCGCCAATCTCTGGTTCGGTAGGTGGAATTTCACGCCAGCGATACTTCCATACGTATGTGAAGTATCGGTACACCTGATTAGGTGTTATCGGCAGTATTGTAGGTATATCCCATTTGGCGATCTCTTTCTTTGTGATATGTGCTTTGTTTCGCTTATTGTACTCATCCGTCCAGACATGCATTACATCTGCAAGGACGGAATCTACGTCGATAGCTACTGTTTTGACTGCCTCAGTCACTTTTGACCTTATTTCCTCCGCATTCGTGGTCAACGTAACTGGCAGTATTTGATGCATATTTATATAATATCATGATTCCCCTTTTCTCTTATCCCTCTCTAGATGTTGCGGGATAATCTTAACAATAAACATAATCGGAAAGAGGCAATAAAAAATTATAATCTTTGAGCAAATAAGATAAAAATATTAGTTATTATTTCTTTAAGGCGCGGCTTATATTTTAATAAATATATGATTAGTTTGTGATAATCCTGAGTAGAGTTATTCTTCTAGCAACATACTAACAATTACTGTATGAACGCATCCTATGACTCTGACAGAGACCACTTCACCTTAGCTGACAAAGAAAAAAACCCTATCGAATTTAACATTCGAACTGAAGAGATTTACTTTGCAGATCAGTCAAATGGGTATTACTGTGTCTGTTTTGTAGATATAGTAAATTCAAGTCAGATTACAGCTAAAATTGCAGTTGGTGACAAGATCAAGAAGTACTATGAAATATTCCTCAATGCCATGGCTGCATTAGCAAAGAACTTTGGTGCCAAAGTGATCAAAAATATAGGAGATGCTCTGCTCTTCTATTTTCCAGATACATCTGATAGTGAGAATATGACCGCATTCAAAGAGGTTCTTGAATGCTGTACTGCAATTATAGCAGCACATGAATTTATCAATATAAGACTTGAATCAGAAGCATTGCCCCCTGTCAGCTATAGAATTAGCGCCGATTATGGAAGAGTTGAAGTTGCTACGACAGTCACATCAGGTGCAGAAGACTTGTTTGGTCCTACAGTTAACATGTGTGCAAAGATAAATTCACAGGCAGAACCAAATGGGATAGTAATAGGTGGAGATTTACATGAAATGATGAAACGCTATTCGTTTAAGGACTATTCTTTTGAAGAAGTAAGAAAGAAATCGCCTCTTGGAATTAAATATTCCTATCCTGTATACTCTGTAGTAAGAAAGGATGAAATGCTAGCTAGAGATAGCGCGTTGAATGTTTTCAGGAGGGAAACCCTAAAACCAAAGTTAGAAGAGACACTATCTATCGATCGTCGAAAAGCTTTGCAACCAAGAGATGACTTTGCTATCCATTCTTATCCTAAACAAACAAGTCATCCTACTATCATGCTAGTAGACGATGAACCAGATATACTTGCAATCTTTAAAACTTACTTGTCTTCTGAGGGCTACCAAGTTGAAGCTTTTTCTGATTCTTATTTGGCATTACAATCCTTTGCGAGATCCGAACCTCGGCATTATGATCTACTAGTTCTTGATATTAGAATGCCAACAATAAATGGATTACAGTTGTATCAGAGATTGAAAGCCGTTGATCCATATGTCAAGGTTATCTTCATGTCTGCTCTTGATGCAACAGATGAGCTTGTAAGCATACTGGAAGGAGTAAAGTCTGCAGATGTCGTAAGAAAACCTATTGACAGAAAACATTTCATCCAGAAAGTAAAAGCAACTATTGATTCTTCACATTCTGGCACAAATAACTGAAATACACACATGTGCTATCATATGCTATCATATTCTGTGGATCTAGACTATTTTTCGGTCAATAGCTGCAGATCATAAGGCATGATCTCGCTTGGTTACATCAGAGAGAAAAATTGGTACAAGTCAAATTTTTTATTTGCGAATGGCTGATACTGATTTATTCTGATAAATGAACATTTTCTAGTTTCTTTTATTTTTCTTATATTTATATATATGTTTTTTTTATACTTAATAAGTATAGAATTAGTTTATTTATAATACCTACAGCTAAGAGTATGAGATTATTAAAAAACCTGCTCGCATAGAAGATAATAATCCATATGTTGTGCAGATCATGCGGTCAAGAGTTAGACTCTGTCAGGACGTGTGCCATGTGCAAAGAGACTGTACAGTGGAAGTGTTTTGCATGTAACAAGGAAGGAGATACTTCAATTCATGTTCATGCTGGTACTTTATCCGCATCTTTGCCTAGTGGAAGAATCTCAGAAGCCTAAAGATGGCCTAATTCGTATAAATGAACTGCGCCATTAAAAGGAAGAAGTATTACCTTAAAGGATATGATGCCTCAATATAATACCCTTTAATGGATCGTCGGAAATGTGTAGGAAACACACAATGATTTTTCGCTATTCTGCATGTTGATTTAACCCCCACCTGGAGCGCACTTTTTCTTCTAGACGGAGGAAGATTGCTCTATCAAATAAAAGGCCAATTGCAAACACTGTAATCATGACGGCGATTATTTGGCTCATGTCGTTGAACTCTCTTCCTACTGCAAGTATATACCCCAATC
>DAINRW010000206.1:0-2743 GCA_036741615.1 Nitrososphaera sp. | reverse complement strand
CCATCATCTAAGTTACTTACCATATCTGATCAGAATGTTACGTTTTTAATCTTCCGGTCATCAGATTCAGAATTTGACTTAACAACATAACGAGTCCAATAAATACAGGGAGAGATATATCATACAGTCGCAGCCTTTTCACTAGTAGGACTAGTTTGCTCTTTACTTCTCCCAGTTAATGCGGCTTCAATCCTTGGCCATATCATACCAAGTGTCATAGGGAGATTTGTTTCAATCCAATTTGCCATCGATTCTTCTTCTTGCATGCTTTGTTTTAGCAGCGGAATTGCATTGCTAACGCCTAACCTTTCGCACAGATGAATTAGGGTCCTATAGGCGATAATTTCAACATGCTCAATACCATAATCTTCTTTTGTATGCATAAGCTCCAATTCTTCAGGCATAGGGTTTGTATCTCCCCCACCTCCACCGGTAATGGATTTGGCCACATCAGTCAAGGTCTTTTTTGCCAACATTCCTGTAGGCAATCTCAGTGTGGGCAGGTCTGCTTTGGAATCAGTCGGGCTACCGCCTAGATCTGTTATAATTTGTCTTAGCCTTTCTTGATGTTGTCTAGTCTCATCTTGATGGTGTTGCAATTGCTGCTTACCTTCTGACAAAAGGCATTCCTGTATTCTCCAATCAAGTCTATCAACTGCCGCATTTTCAGCAGATAGCATTTCATTAAGATGCTCTACAATTTTGTCTTTGATTTCTGGCGCAATATTATTAGTCGTAGACATAGTGACTACAGATGGTGGCCATTAGCCTTAATACTTGTCTAGATTGCCTTTATCATTTAATATAGTAAGAAGCGTGGAGAATTTTTTCTCCAAAGGAAGTTATTAAGTTGATCTATTGAGAAGTGATATCCTTATCTGACTGAAGCTCTCATTTTGACATTATTGATATGCATTTTTGAATTGTAACATGAAAACACACGAATACAATGAATCAGTCAATCATGAATTGGATGCGACTCTTTTATGTGAGCAACATCTACCTTATTATCAACATTTCAATTGTCTAATAACAACAAGAGAGATATGCTGGCCGAGAATGTGACCGGTCAAGCAAAGACACGAAATCCTCTCCAATGCAGTGCCAAGAAAACAATGACTGAAACTTTATAATTTTACTGATTCTCCCATAACCAAACATCTAGAAGTCAAGCAATGCATGAAAGCGACAGAGAGATCATTTTTACCAAAAATACATCAGATACATACTATAACCTTTTGAACTGGCCATGATTCTCCTAAAACTATCTTTAAAATAGCGTCGGCCCTAGCATATCGCTGTTGACTAATGGCCTTTTTATTGGCAGGTTCCAGCCCTTCCATAAAGGGCACCTTGCCACTGTTAAATTTGCGCTTGAGAAGGTCGAACAGCTCGTAATAGTAGTCGGAAGTGCACAAAAGAGTCATGAACCCAGAAATCCGTTCACCGCAGGCGAGAGGATCAGGATGATAAAAGAATCCCTTGATAGTGATGGCGAAACAGATGTCCGGCGCATACTGATAATTCCGGTTCCCGATACTGATGTGCACGCACTTTGGACACACCAAGTGGATATGCTTGTACCAAAATACGATGTTGTCTTTGCAAATGACCTATTTACACTCATGCTATTTCAGGAGAAAGGCATCAAGGCACTTGAAGCACCTCTTTATAGGCGCGATGAGATGAAGGCTACCGAAATAAGGAAGAGGATGATTGCGGAAGAAATTTGGGAAGATCTTGTTCCTATACCTGTCTCAAAAGTAATAAAGGAAATAAATGGTGTTGAAAGGGTCAAGGCACTTTCGCGAAGAGATGCGGCGAGTCATACCACATAAGTAGAAAATAATATATTTCTAGATGAGTGACCATAAAATGTAATCAATGTTGTTTGGCAGTAAGAATGATGGCAAGGAAGGAGGACGGCCAGCCTCAAGCTTTGTTAATGAACCGTGGTATATTGACCTGCAAAAGTTAACCAATGAAGAGCTGATGCGCATGTATACTATGATATCTGACGGCCATTACAGGTTTGCTAAAAATGCCTGGTATATTCCAATTGAGAAAGATCACCGCTGTCCTATCATGGTGGCGAAAGGCTACAGGTCGCCAGATACGCTAGATAGGATGGCAGAATTTCAAGATACAGCAAAAATGCTGGAAAGCGACTTTCTGAATTTTATCGACGCATGGGATTTTGGCTACATTACTGAGCAAGACATCGAAAAGGCGATTCTAAAGATATTAGAATCAAGAAACATCGCAATAACTGAACACAGCTAATACTAATACGTCTAAGTCGATACCAAAGTGGACCACCTTTCTTCTACTTTTCTTACAGATCTAATTAGATCAACAATTGCACTCTTTGTAGTCATTGATCCAGTTGGAAATGTCCCAGTGTTTATTGCACTTACACAAAAGATGGAAAGGACAGAAAGGGCATCTGTCACCAAGACTGCGATCATAACTGCAGCAGGTTTGCTCTTTGTATTTGCGGTGGCGGGCACGCAGATATTATCCATCTTTGGCATCACTATCTCCAGCTTTATGGTTGCTGGCGGCATTCTGCTTTTCATTGTATCAATTGAGCTTCTTACACATGGAGAGTGGAGATTTGCTGGTGCAGGCACGCAGGGGGAATCAGGCGTTGTTCCCTTGGCATTTCCACTGCTTGCAGGGCCTGGCGCTATAACAGCAGTCATGATCTCATTTCAGACTGCGGGTCTAATCGTAACTGCTT
>DAINRW010000205.1:0-2750 GCA_036741615.1 Nitrososphaera sp. | reverse complement strand
GAACATATTTCATTGTAAGCACATGTTTGGTAGTCCTCTCCAAGAATACGTCCGGGATTATGACGGACGGATCGCCTGCTAGATTGCGCTTGATTGTACGGAGGTTCTCTGCCTCTATGCGATAGTCCATCTCCTCATGTACCGTCTCGATGAACTGTGCCATCATGCCTTCTGCCGAGAATCCCAGATTCGGATCGATAAACCGTGTTGCAAGCGGCAATATCTTTTTCATAACGTAAATGTCATCTTCAATCACCCTTTCAATATTTGGCCTGGACACCTTGACTATGACCTGCTTACCATCATGCTTTGCCAAGTAGACCTGTCCAAGGCTTGCTCCAGACAGTGGAGCAGTATCAAACTCCTCAAATGCATCCTCTATTCTCCCTAGCTCGTTTTCAATTACAGGCTTCACCTGTGAGAACATAGCAGGTGGGACATCATCCTGCAACTTTGAGAGCACTTCAAGGTAAGGCTGTGGCAATATGTCTACCCGTGTTGAAAGCCACTGACCGAGTTTGATATATGACGGCCCAAGCTCAATGAATGTTTTAAGCACCTTGCGAGCATGCTTACGGTACTTTTCTTCGTCCACATTTTTGCCCTCATGCTTGACCCATTCGCGCCTGTCTCGCCGCAAATTTATTACGATGGGTAAAAGCTTTAGCACTACCTTAGCGACGCGCAATTTTGAAGGCTGCGGAAAGACTAGAGCTTTTTCGACAAGAGTTGTGTCCTCTTTTCTAATCTGGGAAGAGCTCTCCATGGAGCTTACTCACTCCTTTTCTTTTCCGGCGAGCTGGTGGCCGTATTGAAAACAAGACTGCCTGTTGCAGAGTCGGCAATGTATCCAGCCAGAATCGCGGTGACGATAGCGTCCTTTGTGTTCTTGCCCTCCTTTTTGCATATATTGTATGTCATTGTGCTTAAGCGCCTGCCAACTATGAATGTAGCTGTGGCCCCGCCAATTACTCTGGCACATCCACAAGCGGATGCCCAAGTGGGCTACTTAATGGACCCACGGTCCATGTGGACAGTGTAATACGTCCTATAGTGTCTGATGTGGAAACTGCCAGAGTGGTAGTGCTTGTTGACCTGCTTTTTGTTGCCAAGAAGAGGGTCCTTAGGGCCAATTATAGGCATGGCTGCCCGAGGTACAATGATGTTGCTATAGCCGTCAACGAACTTCACGTATCAAAAAAAATTTCAATTGGATATAAGATTAACGAATAGGTTTAATCCTCGCATCACATCCGTAAGACAATGAGAAGTATTAAAGTCATTGAAAGCACCAAGATCTACTCAGGTGGCATCAATGTCAGGAAAGACAAATTCTCGCTAAATGGTAAGATTATTGATAAGGAGATCGTCGGACATCAAGATTCTGTTGGGATAGTGGCCGTAAGAGATAGCAGCGTTGTTCTTGTTTCCCAATATCGCCATGCGGCAAATAAGGTGTTGCTAGAGATCCCTGCAGGAAAGATAGAAAAGAATGAGACACCGATGCAGGCGGCAGTTCGCGAAATGGCAGAAGAGATTGGTTGCTCTGGCACTCTCAAACCGCTCTTGAAATGGTATCTTGCGCCCGGTTACTCTACTGAGTTAATGCATGTATTTGTAGCTACAAACCTGAGAGAAATAACAAGAGGTCTTCTGGATGATGATGAGAATATTGAGATAAGGAAGATGAAACTTACTGCTGCAATTGAAAAATGCCTTAATGGAAATATTGAGGATGCAAAAACTATCGCTGCATTGCTAGCCTATTGCAATCAGTCCAACTGAATCGACAAGTATACCTTTTTCTTGTATCACATAGATTAACAATCCTCTTAATCACCAAACCTTGACGTTCAAATTGTCGACTGACACCTACACAGTACTCTCCACTATGCAGTACATGGCGATAAGCTAATACTTGTTAGTTTTGCAGAGACGAAATCCAAGCAAATTCGATGCGATGTAGTTTGAATTGAAGTAATCAGTAGATGTATCGCCATCTTCCGTCTTTGCTCAATGACGCAATGGATAGAATCAACAATTTCTGCAGCAGAAATTGCTTTGCATTCTGTTGACAGCATATAGGCGCTTGTTTTCCTAATTGGATAGATATAGTAAGCAAAATATCTGACGAGCAAATGCTAAACCCTATAATCACATATGATCAGGAGTAGTCAAAGATCCTGAAAGTGTAATACACAAGCAACCCTACGAGCAGCTTGGGAGTATAGAGAATAAACAAGCTCAGAATCATATTGTAACGACCTAATGTTGCTTGAGGTCACTTAGGAATGCCTCCAAGGTAAATGCCGGTAGAAAATATTTATGCTACGAGCACAAATCTAATGCTATATGACTTTAATGCGTTATGCAGCAAGAGAGTTATCTAGAGAAATAGGCAAAAGATCACGTGAGTTTTACGAATTTGTAATGCCGGCAACAGATATGTATGAAGATGAAAATGGTCTGATTGTTAAGATTGACTTACCAGGTTTCAAGAGAGATGAGATCAAGATTAGCATTGATGAAGATATTCTCTCAATAAGAGCGAAAAGAATAGAACCACAGGATGAAAGTCTTGGCACCATAGTCTATTATAAACAGAGGCCTATTCAAATAGATAAAAGAATATCATTGCCTGTCTCTATCAAAGAGGGAGAAAAAGTGACAGGAACAGCAACATATGTGGATGGAGTTGTTACATTGAAGATTCCCACTTCAAGAGCAAATATTATTCCATTAACATGATG
>DAINRW010000204.1:0-2767 GCA_036741615.1 Nitrososphaera sp. | reverse complement strand
CGTCGCCGGCATGGCGATCGTATATGGTAACATAACACGAGTGACTTGTGCTCGTAAATAAGCCATTCTGCATATCACTCTAGAACTTTTCATCAGAGTGCTCATCCAGCCTCGCTTAAAAAATTGAGTAACTCGTCTCTCAAATGGTCATCGTTTAAACACCTTAACCACTATTGCGGTCAATTTTTCATCATTTAGAAGCAATATCAGTCAGTAGCTAAGGCACTCGGAGGATCTAGTAATAAAATGATAAATAAAAGAGGTTGGCCGGGCCGTATCTATCCGCAGTCAGGGAAATTTGCAAATTTCGCATTTTAAGTATGTCTCCCCATCTAGATGATTGAAATGTATACCACATGATTTGCAGGTATGATGAATATCATCAAAACCGTCATGCGCCACAAACTGGTGGCTTTCAAGCTGCTGACTCTTACATGCTATGCATCTGCATCCACACGATATCATCTCGTACCATTCAGAGAGACATATCGCTCTCTTCCCAACACTATTGCTTCAACAATCTTGCGATATATATCTAACATAACCTAATCTATGGCAGGTATAGTCAGTTTGATGTCAGGAGCTGAGTCAGGTTCATCCCAGTCAAGTACATCTGGAATTATTTCGCCCAAGGGATCATAGCTGTCAAATCGTGTCTTTTGCGGAGCTGATGCAACAAGGTGAACTCGGGTGCTGTTAGAAGTCGACAGTGAAGATAGCATCCCAACTTCTATTGAACCATCCTCTTTGAATATTCCTCGCACACAGCCTACCAATTTGTTCAGCTCACCAATAGAGATCCTTTTACCTCCCATTACATACACCATCGCTCTTTTGATAGTGCTTGCATCGGGTATGGTATCATATAGCATTGCAAGAGAATCGCGCAGAGAAGATTCTGAGTTAGGTCTTGCTCTGCTTGTGCACAGCACGTTCATTGAGGGTTTTATCATGCCAGAGGAGATTGAGGCAACTACTTCAATTATTGCATTGTTTGTTATGGCAAAGCAATCATGTTGAGACAGCTCTGGGTTATTGTCCAAAAATGCGTCATTGTCCATTACTATTGTTGAATCCGAAACTTCGCGCACTCTTCTTAAAGCAGTCCCAGCACTGAAAATGCGATCGGTTTCATACTTGAAGGGCATAATTGCTATAGAGATTACCGCAATTCTAGAATCTTTTGCCATCTTGCATACAAGCGGTGCTATTGCGGTGCCTGCTCTGCCGGCTAAATTTGATACTACAATAACTGTCGAGTAGCCGTGCATTGCCGCAGCCATCTCGTCTCGGTGACCCTCCACAAAAGAGCGCAATTTGTAACTAGAAGGATTAACCCATTCTCCAGAACGAACAAAAATAGCAGTGCATCTATCATTATTTACCAAATCCTTCTTATCATTGCTTATCAATAGGCATTTGCATTCAAGAGCCGCACTCGCTGCAGCTGCAATTTTACTCCCTACGCCGCCGATGCCCACCAGCAGCATAGGATTTTTGATAGATAGGTCATCCTCCAAGATCCCCTAAGCTCCCCCGCACAGAGATAGTGATGTTAAGTTAAAAAGTTTTGGTAATTAATCAAAGCTAATCATAACCTAACAAAGTTTAGCTGCCCACTAAATTACATTTGCTTTCAATGAAAAGTTGGAAAAATCAAAAATTTTTACACTCATCATATCACCAAGTAAAATTTGACGATAAACAGAATCGGCTGTTGAGGGAGTTATAACCACTGGTTTGTATGCATAGTTTCTTCCTTGCATAACTTTTCCAATCTCATCAATTACTATCTCTCCTTGCCATTCCCGCCACGCGGAGTTGCGCTTCTTTGCGACTCTCCTTGTAAGATGGTGCAGGTACTCTGACCTTTCCTTAGATACTTGGGAGCTAACTTTCATTTCCTTCCATCCAGATGCTTCCGTCTTTGGCCTGGCAGCATAGCGTGAAATATTAACAATATCCGGCTGAGATCTCTCAAGTAAGTTGACAGTTTGTTTGAAATCATCCTCGGTTTCTGATGGAAATCCTACAATGATATCAGTTGAAATCGTCATCTCAGGGATCTTGTCTCTAAAGGCCTGCACTATGTCTATAAATGTCTTGGAAGTGTGACCGCGCTTCATCTTTCTCAATACTCTGTCGCTTCCGCTTTGTACAGGAATGTGGAGAAACTTGAAGAGTTTGTCGTTTTCACAGAACAAACTAACCATCCTATCTAGGATCGCAGGCACATACATAGGATTCATCATTCCGACTCTTATCTTGAAGTCGCCTTCTATAGAGCAACATGCCTGCAGAAGATCTACAAGGTTACTGTCTATGTCTCTTCCGTAACATCCATTGTCGGTTGAGGAAAGCCACACTTCTTTGCAACCACTTTTGATATCGGATCTTATCTGCCTTACAATGTCGCCTATACGATAGCTTCTAAGCCATCCTTTGGCAATTTTTGTTTGGCAAAAGGTGCACTCGCTCATGCATCCGTTTGCTATCTCGACTATGCTGATCACAGAGTTAAGTCTGACCCTTGGAATATTGATTTTATCAAGTTGAGAGTCTTTGAGGGCTACCAGCCTGTCGCCTGAAAGGGCTGACCTTACTGCATCTGGTGCTTTGTTGATCGAGTTAGGTCCAATAAGACTTGCCGATGAACTCGCTGATTCTATTTTTGCTTTGTCTGCCTTTGGAAGGCAACCTGCAACAACTAGAGGCTTGCCCGATCTGACCATTGTCCTGATCCTACTCATCATCTTGTGCTCGGTTG
>DAINRW010000203.1:0-2780 GCA_036741615.1 Nitrososphaera sp. | reverse complement strand
TCGAACAAATGAGTCGTATACAAGGATTCGCAAAAGATCTCCATCCTTCGGACTATCACGTAATGAAGTGGAATGGAATTGGAAACATCCAAGGACATATAACTTATAGAATATACTCTCTTGTACAGCGCTAAATCTGCAGAAGGTATCACATATAGTCGTGTAGCAGAAAATGCCTTTGCAGGTGTGACGAGGAGTGACCCTGTGATTAGTATCTCAACAATAAATTGTCGGGGATGAACCTCATCTTGCCATATAATTATAGCAGATTTAAAAATAGGTTTACATGGTTACTGGTGAGCGTCCATGACATGTGTGTCTTATATTAATTCATCTTTCAAAGATTATTTGAGTTGTTGTCATACGTCGTTACTCTCTGAGAGCAAGATCTGCATTGTTTGAGGTTCTTTGAGAGTCGGCCATTCTAGGAGCCCATCATCAAAATCTCTATCACATCCTCTCCAACTTGCACCCTTGACTGTAGTGATACAAATCCCAGAGTTAGTTCTGACATTTAATACTGCTCCTCCATAGGAATCTAAATCAGAATATAACAATTCTTTTGGCAATGCTATGCCGATTCTGCTCCCTGGATATTAATCGCATAATTACAGTTGGTTCCTTTTGCTACTCCGTATGCAGTCGGCATGTAATTATTTTCATCAACTTCATCAGTGCTACGGGCAAATTTCATCTTTTATATATATCACAGTTAGTCATTAGTGGACAAAGTTAGCACGAGATATATATACGAGTTGTTGTCATGGGATATCTGTAACATGGTCTATATCAGAAACAAAAGAGTGAAGGGTATAGAATATGCTTACCTGGTAAAAAGTGAGTGGAATGCTGAGGCAAAGATATCTAAGCAACAAATTGTCAAGTATCTAGGTAGGTCCTCAGAAGTTGAGCTTGAGGATATACCTATGGAATACCGACAGGATCCAAAAATATTGTCATTTCTTTCTGAACATAGCCCTCAGGACTTGAATAAGAAGAATATGCTCATTAAAGATGCTTCAAACAAACTCTATCTATCCCTGGTTTCAGGAGATGTTGATAGTGCTACAAGAATTTATGAAGGATCCAAAAATGTTCTTTCTTTGGAAGCATTTTACGACAAGATTCTCAAACCAGTTATGTATGATATAGGTACGAAATGGGAAAAAAGTGAAATTGATGTTGCAACAGAACACGTTTGTACCAATACCGCATATGGTCTGGTTAATGCAATAAATGAGAGAATTTCAAAATCAGATTGTCGCGGGAAAATTCTGTTATGCTCCCCAGAGGGTGAATTACACTGTTTAGCTGCATCAGTGTTAGAATCGGTCTTGAAAAGCAGAGGCTACATAGTCTTCAACGCTACGCCTTCTATCCCTACTGATTCAATTATTACGTTCATAAGGAATAATGAGCCTGATCTCATAATGATTTCAATTACGCTTCCAGATAATATAAAGGCTGGAGAACGTCTGGTAAAAAGGATACGATCAGAGTTTCTGGTTCCCATACTAGTTGGAGGATTGGCAATATCATTCAAAAAAGGTATTTTTCAGAGTATAGAAACTTTTAATCCTCAGGAGAATTCGATAGAAGACGCAATGAGGCTGGTAAGATCCTCATTAAGGAAGGAGCACGTAGTTGCCTCAATGTCATAATTTTTTGTAGGATTAGAAGTAGTATTATGGAATACCAATCGTGGCCAGGGAATTCCATCATCTACACTAAATGACAAACACATCATCAGACAAGTCATCTTCATATTTTCTTATAGAAAAATCAAACAATAACCTTATCATGTTCCAGAGGTTATCTCTGTCTTAGGACATTATGTCCGCTTCGTTCCCCACGTCAACATCTTCAGGTATAGGACTAACGTTAGTCATTGCGGTCATTCTTCTGGCCTCCAATTTTACAGTAATTGATGCACAACAACAACAACAACAACAAGGACAGTTGACCAGTCAACCTGAAGAACTTGGAAATGGAATAACTCCGCTGGCTGCAACAATATTTCAAAGTGCAAATGATAGTTTTAGAATACAGATCCCAGATGGCTGGATAGCTCATGATATTAATAATTCGACCTCTGCTATGACAGAAGAGACAAGACTAGGATACGGGTTAATAGCACAACTATGCTCACAGGAAGAACAGCAGCAAGGAGCTGGAGGAGTTTCCGCCAATACTGCTGGCAGTACAAACAACGACAACACTAGTAGCAATAACAGCTGTCAAGGAGCTCAAGAAGAAGTGATACACATTATTCGATATCCCGACTTGGATACTAGACTATTGGCTAACAATGTTACTACTATAAACGACAACGGTACGACTACAACTGACAATATCATATCATATCAGCTACAGAAGCTTCAGGAGGTTGGTTACAGGAGTATGCGGATTGTAACCACTACCGATATGACTGTCAACCTTACAAATCCATTTACAAACGAAACTGTAACAACACTGCCTGCCAAGCTTGTAGAAATAACATATGGGACTAATTTTGCTCCAAATGAAATAAGAAGAGGATATTTTGTTACAACTGCTACAAACGCGACAGCTCCTAACCCAGGGGACATAAAAGGATATAGTGTCTTTTATGAAGGTAATTCAACTGCCACTAATGCAACAACAACAGCAGCAATAGTAACCCCTGCATCTACTAGTTTACCTGCACCAACACAGATCGCACAGGTATTTGATTCATTTGAGCTCTTGTTAGCCCCAGAATTAGTACAAGTCTTAGCACTACAAACAGCACAATCAGCTGA
>DAINRW010000202.1:0-2780 GCA_036741615.1 Nitrososphaera sp. | reverse complement strand
CCTACATTATGTGATGACATCGATTATCACGTAGACTTTTTATCTCGCCTATTGCGACTCTAGCTTCTGTTTGACTGTCTGAGCTGACTGCTGTAACCCTTGCTTTATTTTGTCATCTGCTTGACTTCCAGTGACAAAGTTTCCAGCCTTGTCAAGTGTTCCAAGTTCATAGTCTATTGTGTGGCGTATGTGAGTACGACTGTTGTCTCCTTGAAATTCTTGTACACTTTCCCATTTCTTGAAGGGTCCTTCTGTCTGTCTGGTTACCAACCTTCTATTGGGTTCTTTCTCTGCTACCTCAAGAAGCATTTCTGCCTTACGACCCATATATTCGCCTTTGACTTTCATCTCAGAGCCTGGTTCATTTTTAGAATCGGTAGTCGATTCTGATTCTTTAACAACATCTCTTGGCCATGCTTCTTTAATATTGTCTGGATTTGTGTAGTATTCATAAACTCGCTCTACTGGAGCGTTTATGTCCACCTCATATTCTATTCGGGACATGATAAGGCTAGTGCAGAAAGTTATTTAGTTCATAGTCAACTTATATCCTCTTGATGGTTATGAATTTAACGAGCAACAGACTTTTCATTCTTATAGTTACAAAGAGTACCTTTAGTTTCAGCATAAAATGACTGCAGAGCAGATACAAGCTCCCATCATTTGGGATTATTCTGGCATCTTGAACAATAATAAACCGCGCCTGCGCTTATCTCCTCATCAGAACTTACACCTTTGATGGATGCTTTTCCTGCCACTTACGGCCTGACTCTGCCAAAAGCTCAAAATTTTCGCGGTGTCGTGGCTCGTTCCACTTTTCACGAAGACCATAAACTATTGGCTGGCATTTATCCCACTCTGTTTGAAGTGATCCATATCTATCGAAAAATAGATCGGCGTTTAGGAATCCCTTTTCTACAAGCAAGCCTGCAAGCTCCCATTTTGATGTAATTCTTTCAAAGAACTGATACTCCCTGCTTCCATGAGGGTATTTATTTATGAACTCCTCGATAGTCCTTTCCTTGAACTGGCCCCAAAACCATTCGGCGGCTTGGAAATCATAGTCCGTATTATAGAGCTCGGCCAATCGAAAGAGTGTATCAAAATCTTGGGCAGTCGCTCTGCCTTTTTTTCTACGCCCTGCCATATTCGACAGCAGTTCTAGACGCCCAATGTAATAAAGCTGTCTGTCTCATTGTTATGTATCTCATATATAATTTTGTGTGATCTATTATTCTATGACATCAAAAAGTAGTAGCGCGGCATCTACAGCAATAATGGAACAAGATATCAAGACAGATATTGGGGTAAAAGACGATGCTCGTAAAAAAATTGTCGAGACACTTAATATGCGTCTGTCTGACGAATATGTTCTCTACACGAAGACAAGAAAGTATCACTGGAATGTTATAGGACCTCGCTTCCATCAGCTACACGAATTCTTTAAAGAGCAGTATGAAATCCTCGATGAAATGATAGATGAAATCGCAGAAAGGGCAAGGCAGCTTGGCGGCAAGTCGCTTGGGACACTTGATGAATTTGCACGCAACTCAAGCATTAACGAAGAGCCGGGTCAAAATCCGGATGCGCAAACAATGATATCAAACCTGCTAAACGATCATGAAACAGTAATCAAGACGCTTAGGAAGAATGCTGACGAAGCTGAAGAGTTAGAAGACATGGTGACAAATGACTTTTTCATAGAGGCAGCACAAAAACATGAAAAGATGGCGTGGATGTTAAGGGCACATCTTGAAGGCAAAGACACGATCTAATCTTTTTTCTTATTTTTTGGAAGGAAATTTCGCCTCTTATTAGAGATCTTTTGATCATTCCACTTCATTTTTTCTATTTCAATTTCCTGTGTAAGGTTACTTGAAACTAGATTATGTTACGATCTGTTAGGACATAGTGACCGCTCGCCGCACGTTCAATATAATTTTCTGTCACCATAAGCACCAACTCCTGAAATAGACAAAATTAGCTCGCTCCAAAACCACTTGCTTTTTAGCATAGAGAATTATAAAAAGAGACAATATAGTCCGTTTTATTCTTATATTGAGGACCGATCAAATAAGGGCAGAGCAGTAGAGAAAAATTGTCGCATCTTGCTGGTGAAAAATACATCAACCTAGAAACCTACAGAAAGAATGGACAGGGAGTTAGAACACCTGTATGGTTTGTAGAAAGGAATAATGGCGACGGTAGTGTATTATACGTGCGAACGTCTGAGGACACAGGCAAGTACAAACGTGTACGAAATAATCCTTCGGTTCAAATAGCTCCATGCGATATGCGCGGTAGTGTGAAAGGCAATTGGCTTAAAGGAGAAGCTAGGATAGCCGGCGAAGAGGAGAAGCTTAAAGTGTTCAAGATGTTGGAGAAAAAGTATGGCATAATGTACAAGATGACACGAATGTTTCTTTCAGGCAGAAATTATGTGGTAATTGCGATACACATCACATAAAACTGCAGATGATATAGAGAGAAAAAAGGTGCTTTGGATAGGATAAAGGTTTATGAGTCTTATTTTTTATATGATATAGAATAGTAGAGAAAAAACCGCAAATGTCATTTCGCTGCGGAGCTATAAAGCCTTCTGTGTGATCAGACTAGCTAAGAAATATCCGATCATTTGTTGGCGTGGTGACTATCTGTTGTATTTTTGCAATATGCGCCAGACCCGGTCGTTATTGTTTCATGTCTCGATTGTTTTCAGAGCCACAAAAAAAGACCTGATGATCCGATAGGTTTGCAGAACCTCCAATCGCAGGGTGACA
>DAINRW010000201.1:0-2797 GCA_036741615.1 Nitrososphaera sp. | reverse complement strand
ACCTCCATCCATGGGTTGTCAAATATAGGAACTGAGGTTTGCTCAATTATGATTTGTGACACCTTGGTATTTAGTTTCAATAGCAGCTCGTTAAATATTTCGGATTGTTTGCTCGAGGGTTGTGCAATCAACTCCCCTGCTCCTTCTCTACTCTGTCTATTGGAAATTGGATTTAGGGAGAGATGTTATGACGAGATATCTGCCTGGTAGCTGAGACAAATCTCCACCACCTTCAATGGAATACCTTATAGAACCAAATTATTTTTGATAATATAACCTAATACTAAATCTAAAAAACCACGAATATATCAGAAGAGATAGAGTGCTTTCTCTTCTAAAAGGTCCCATACGAATCAGGAGTTGAAACGCTTATCTTGTGTAAAACCATTGACAGTTATGGCATCAAGAAAAGACGATAAAAAAGATGACAGGAAAGATGAAGGTACCAATACCGCTAACAATCCTCAACAACAAGCAACAGATTCCATTAACAGGACAATTGAAGAAACAAGAGACAGCATAAAGCGTACAACTGAAGAAACAAGAAGGGAAATACCCAGATATAGAGACTCCATGACAGACCTTCAAAGAGAAACAGTCGATACAACAAGAGAAATGGCAGACAGCTTCCTTGAGTCTCAAAGAGATATTGCTAATTCATTTCAGGCAGCATGGACTCCAGCAATACATAGTGTCATGAACTTTTGGTTCCCCTACACAAACTTGCCAGCAGCAATGGCTGAAGCATACACGCGGACAATTGCTACTGTGGCAGAAAGCGTTGTGACTGGAACTAGAATGACAAATAATATGATGGTAGCAGGCATGGAATCCATACGAACTACAATGGACATCACAAGAGATAATGTAAAGGATATGACAAGACAGGCATCAAATAATGCAAGAGCTGCAGAAGAGGTCACCAAAGGTATGACAAGAGCTTCTACGTCTGGTTCATCATTTGGGACAGCAGCATCATCAGGAGCAGGTTCTGCAGAACAAAGAGATGAAGGAAGGCAAAGACGCTAAAAGTTGTTTGTTCTAGGTGATTGACAACAACTTATCCTCTCTGACGTTCTTTTCTTTTTTTCTCTTATGATATTATATATCCATCATAACGTCAATAGTATTCTGCACTTGAATATACAGTTGTTACAATGTCCTTCAGTAACATCGCCACTCCTTCAGATTTGAATGATATCTCAGTTCCTCGCTCTTTTTGTAGATGATGCAGCTGACATCTCTTTAAGCTAGCTGATAAAAAGCTCCTTTGCTAGGGAACAATTAGAATGATGTTTCTTATTATAAGAATCTATAGAGAGGTGCTATAGCTAAAAGAAACAAACAAAGAAGAAGTCTTTGATTCCAGAGCTAGACCACCATCCAATAAAAAAGGAGGGAAAGAAAGCAAATAGATGAAGAGAGATGAGAGAGGGGGCGCGTATATGCGTCTCTCTTGTGGCTATTACGTGCCTTCTCTGGGCTCCGTCTCATCTCTCTTCCTTACTTTTACTATTATACTTTAAAAAAATCGTAATGCCTCAATGGTTACAAAAAACAAATAAGAGGATTTTTTGGTTGTTTGAAAGCAAAATAGGGGAATGTTTGGATGCTATCATCTTTTTTACTATTGATGCCTCTTACTTGAATTCAAATCGCATCTGCCATCTTTCGCTCAATTGCAGGCAGTGTGGTATCAATCCATTTGAACAACCGTTTGGCATAATCTGTCGCATTTTCATTTGTCATTAAATTTGCCTCCGGTGCTTCGATTGCTTCCAGTTTCAGTTCAGACGGAAAGCATGCGATCATACATTCCATGTACAAAGCTGCGTGAGTATAGTGCTTGTTGAGCATAGCATCAAACATTGCTTCTCGGTATTCACTTACGGTTTTTCTAATTCTATCAATGTCACCATTTTGCATGACCTATATTATCAAAGCAATAGATATTATAACAATGAGTCAACTAAGAGATGTCTGAGAAACCGACAGGATTTGGATAGAGATTCATTTGAATCCAAAGACTAGAATCTCTGTCTTATTGATGGAAGTATAATATCGGCAAGCCTCCCTTTCCGTCCTCCTCAAATAATGTCCGTGGAAGCTGCAATGATTGATAACCCCCATCCGTGAATACAATAAGTTGTCTATAATCCCTGTATTGCCCCAGTTATTTAGTTTTGAAAATCTATAACGGTCTTAATTTTTCCCTTGCAATATAGTTATTGTCCTCTTGCGAAATAGCCAATGTCATCTAAAGAGGCAATAATAATACAAGACACAATAGACTAGCAGAAAGATAATGTGGACTCGGTATTCTCAATGTATATATCAAATAAGCTATCAAATGATAATCTGTTGAATCCGAAAAGACCACTAATTTTTGTACCAGGCATAAGAACCTCTAAGCTAGCAATCAGAAAAGAAAATGGTTCTCTGGAACACTTTTGGCCTCTAATGCCACACGAGTTTTTGATAAGGTCAAAACTTGACAGAGTATTTCATTACTTAGAAACCGATATTCGTCTGAAGGCAGACGATAACGATGATGATATCAAGGTAGTGGCGACTGGCTTGATCCCTTTTTCATATGACGGCCTGATAAAATCAATTCTTGCATGGGGTTACAAACCAAATTTTGATTTCTGGATATTTCCTTATGACTGGCGGCAATCTAACAAAATCTCCGGTCATCTGCTGGCAAAGTTCATAGAAGAAAAGACAGAAGGCAAGCTCGAGGATGGTGTTGATATAATTAGCCATTCAATGGGAGGGATAATAGCCCGAGCAGCAT